>JBBQKP010000041.1:0-20770 GCA_038326995.1 Tepidisphaerales bacterium | reverse complement strand
GACATAGCGATCATCGACCAGCACCATTTCGACGGGGAAAGTCGTGTGCGAAGTGTGCGGCTGTCCGGTGGCGGGGTCGATCATCTGCTCCGCGTTGCCGTGGTCGGCGGTGACGATCAGACTGCCGCCGACTTCGTGGGTCGCGTCGATGATCTCGCCCAGCCGCAGGTCGACTTCCTCGACGGCCTTGATCGCGGCGTCGAGTTTTCCGGTGTGGCCGACCATGTCTGCGTTGGCGAAGTTGATGAGGACAAAATCGTAGAGCTTGGAACGAATCGCGGCGGCGGCGTGGTGTGCGATTTCGGCGGCCGCCATCTCGGGCTTCTGGTCGTAGGTCGAAACCTCCTTCGGACTCCGGGCCATGTAACGGTCTTCGCCCGGGAAGGTTGCCTCACGATAGTCATTGAAGAAAAACGTGACGTGCGGGAATTTTTCCGTCTCCGCACACCGGAACTGTTTCAAGCCCAGTGACGAGAGATACTCGGGCAGGATGTTGTGCATTTTCGGCGGCCTGTGGAAGGCGACGCGGACATTGAGCCCTTCCTCGTAAGGCGTCATGGTGACGAAGAACAGGTCGAGCTTGTCGCGTTTGAAGCCGGCGAAATCGGTGTCGACGAATGCGTGTGTGAGTTCACGTGGACGGTCGCCGCGAAAATTGTAGAAGACGACAGCGTCGCCGTCCTGGATTCGCGGCAACTGCTGGTGCGTGGTTTCGTCGAAGATGACCGAGGCGGGGATGAACTCGTCGCCCACCATGCCGCCTTCGGTTGGGTTCTTGTAGTAATGCTCGACGGCAAGTGTGGCGGACGGGAAGATCATACCCCGGCCGGCGGTGAGGGCTTGATAGGCTTTTTCGACGCGGTCCCATCGATTGTCGCGGTCCATCGCGAAATATCGGCCGACGATTGTGGCGATTTTGCCGACGCCGATCTGGGTGAGTTTGGCCTGGATATGTTTGATGTAATTGAGCCCGACCTTCGCGGGCGTGTCGCGGCCGTCGGTGAAGAGGTGGAGATAAACGCGATCAAGTCCGCGCGATTTGGCGAGCTCGACCAGAGCGTAAAGATGCTCGAGCAAACCGTGAACTCCGCCGTCGCTGGCGATGCCCATGAGATGAAGGTTGGTGTTGCTGGTCTTGGCGTGCTCGACCGCGCCCGACAATTCGACATTCTCGCCGAACTTCCCCGCCCGGGCGTCCTTGGTGATCTTGACGCTCTCCTGATCGACGATTCTGCCCGCGCCCAGATTCTGGTGCCCGACTTCGCTGTTGCCCATCGTCCCCTCGGGCAGGCCGACATCAAACCCGCTGGTCGCAAGAAGCGTCGTTGGGTATTCGCGTGCGAGGTCACCCGAGCGCGGCGTTTTGGCGAGTCGAACGGCATTGGCCTTGTCCCATTCGCGATTTGGGTTGTCTCCCCAGCCGTCGCGAACCACCAATACGACGGGCCTGCGAAGCGGAATGACCGGCGAAACCGATTCAATGACGGGCTTGGCGTCAGACGGACTATTACTCATGCGGGGGAGTGTAGTCGAATTCGGGAAACGGATAGAAGCCGGTGGGCCGCGCGACGCAGCACCCGCTTGGCCTGGTGAATGAAAATTCCGGAAGAAAATACCCGCTTAGTTCGCGCGCGGCTCTTTTGTCCGTTCG
Source organism: Tepidisphaerales bacterium (assembly GCA_038326995.1). Taxonomy (GTDB): domain Bacteria; phylum Planctomycetota; class Phycisphaerae; order Tepidisphaerales; family Tepidisphaeraceae; genus JBBQKP01. Next base: position 19,119 of record JBBQKP010000041.1, on the reverse strand, counting down.
GATTTCCAATTGAGATAAGGCCACCACGACTGACGTAAGTTACTTTTTATCAAACACTTGTGAATTATTCGTGACGAGCCGTTCGAATTATTCCCTACTTTCCTATGTTATTTGTTGACAGAGTAAAAGCACGCCGCTAGCGTTGATCGTCCCGTGACCGGAACCGAACCATCCACCCCCAGCGACCAGCCTCAAGTAGATGCTTGGGCTCAGCAGCACACGACAGATTCTGCCGAGGCGCTGATCCGATGGGCGGGATTGGAGTTCGGCTCAAAGCTCGCGCTCACCTGCTCGTTCGGCGGGGCATCGGGAATGGTTTTGCTCGATCTGGTCCTCAAACACGCGCCCCAGACGCCCGTGTATGTCATCGATACCGAAGTGCTGTTTGCAGAGACCTACGACACGATTCGCAAGGTCGAAAAACAGTACGGCATCTCCGTCCGCTTCAGCAAACCCGAGTTCACCATCGACGCACAGGCCCAGACATTCGGCCCGGAGCTCTGGACACGCGACCCGAACCAGTGCTGCGACATCCGCAAGGTTCAGCCGCTGCGTCGTACGCTGTCGGGCTATCGTGCCTGGCTGACGGCGATTCGGCGTGATCAATCGACCACACGCGCCCAGACGCCCTTGGTCTCGTGGGGCAAGAACAACAACGTCGTGAAGCTTTGCCCCTTGGCCGCGTGGACCGAGGAAGACGTCTGGGGCTACGTCTACGCGAACGACGTTCCGTTCAACCCGCTGCTGAAGGAAGGCTATCCCTCGCTCGGCTGCACGCACTGCACGAAAAAAGCCGACCCAAGCGACCCGCGATCGGGACGTTGGGCTGGCACGGGCAAGATCGAATGCGGTCTGCACGGCTAAAACACTTTCTAAACTCATCTCTTTTCCATTCACACTTCTCGCAACCTCACCATCATGGCCAACACTCCCTACGGCGGCGAACTCATCAACCGTGTCAACCCTGCCGGCGCTTCAGCCGCCACAGGATTGGTGCAGATTCCGCTTGACGACGTCGCCAAGGCCGATCTGCTCTTGATCGCCACCGGCGGCTTCTCGCCCCTTACCGGCTTCCAGAACAAGGCCGACTACGACAGCGTCGTCGAGCACATGCAGCTTACGGGCGGCCTGCCCTGGTCCATCCCGATCTCCCTTCCCGTCGCGGACGACGTCGCGAAGAAGCTCAAGACCGGAACCGCCGCCGCGCTGACCGTCGACGGCAAAATCGTCGGCACGATCGACGTGCAGGAAGTGTACTCCATCGACCCCAAGCGCGAGGCCAAGCACGTCTACCGCACCGAAGACGAAAAGCACCCGGGCGTCGCACGCATCTATCAGGCACCGACCACCCGCGTGGGCGGCCCGGTGACGCTCTTCGCCGAATACGCCCGCGATTTCGCCGAACTCGCCCAAACGCCCGCCGACGTCCGAGCCGAGATCGCCGCCAAGGGTTGGAAGCGAACCGTCGCATTTCAGACGCGTAACCCCATTCACCGTGCGCACGAGTACATCACGAAGGTCGCATTGGAGATCGTGGACGGTCTGCTGATACATCCGCTGGTCGGCGCGACCAAGAGCGACGACACGCCCGCCGACAAGCGCGTCAAGAGCTATCACGCATTGATCAACAGCTATTACAATAAGGACCGCGTGATCCTGGCGGCGTTCCCCGCGGCCATGCGTTATGCGGGCCCGCGCGAGGCCGTCCTGCATGCGATCGCCCGTAAGAATTTCGGTGCGACGCACTTCATCGTCGGTCGCGATCACGCGGGCGTGGGCAATTACTACGGCACGTACGATGCGCAAAAGCTGTTCGATCAGATCGACTTGAACAAACTCGGCATCACGCCGTTGATGTTTGAAAACGCGTTCTGGTGCAAGCGCGTCGGCGGTATGGCGACGAGCAAGACCACGCCCGGCACCGAGGCCGAGCGCGTATCGCTCAGCGGAACAAAAGTCCGCGAGATGCTCAACGCCGGGCAGCTCCCGCCGCCCGAGTTTTCGCGTCGCGAAGTGGTTCAGGCGATCACCGATGTCGAGCTGAAGCAGACGAGCACAGAACCGACCGGCGTCAAAGGCAAGGGCCTGGTGCTATGGTTCACGGGATTGAGCGGCGCGGGCAAGAGCACGATCGCCGAGGCGCTGATCACCAAGCTTCAGGCACGCGGCAAGACCGTCGACATTCTCGACGGCGACGTCGTTCGCACGCACCTGTCGAAGGGACTTGGCTTCAGCAAGGAAGATCGCGACGAGAACATTCGCCGCATCGGGTTTGTTGCCGGGCTTGTCGCGCGTCACGGGGGAGTTGCGATCACCGCGGCGATTTCGCCGTACTCTGCCGTGCGTGATGAGTGCCGCGCCAAGACGCCCGCCGAGGCGAGCTTTGTCGAAGTCTTCGTCGATACGCCTTTGGAAGTCTGCGAACAGCGTGACACCAAGGGACTTTACAAGAAAGCCCGCGCGGGCGAGATCAAGCAATTCACCGGCATTTCCGACCCCTACGAGGCCCCGACGAACCCCGAGATCACGCTCTACACGCACAAGCAGTCGCTCGACGAGTGCGTGAGCGCGATCGAGACGTACCTCACGAGCAAGGGTTTGCTGTGACAGCAAATTGATCGCGTAACGCCGCGACTTTTTAAAAACGCTTTCTCAATGCGCCGTCACGCCTTCTTGAAGAAGCGAATGATCTCACGGACATGGTCCAGAAATCGGCCGTCCTCAGATAACTGAGAGACGGCCGTCTTGGCTTCCTGCGACAGTTGTTCGTGCGCGTTGTTGTTGGTGGCACTGAGCGTGGCGATATCGGCGGATACCTTGGCAAGTTGCTGGCGGGCGGCTTCGACGTGCGCGAGATGCTGGGCCATCAGGGAATCGGGATTGGTCGCGTCCAAATTCCTGGCGAAGTCCTCGGCACGGGTTTCGACGGCTACTAATCGGATGCGGAGCTCGACGACGTCTTCGTTGGGATATGTCCACGAGTCGCCGATGGCGCGCAGGCGGTCGGCGATGTACTCGTAGAAACTGATGGCCGGTCGCAGAACGGTAAGCAATAGGGCCAGCGCGGCGGCGAAATAGCCTAGCCGAGTAACGCCCGTGGCGGCGAGGATGAGCAGCACGATCGCAGAGACGATGTGCAGCGCGATCGCCGCGGTGAGCGTCCGCGTCTGTAGCGTTTTGACGTACTGAAGTTGAGTGTCGTCGACGGGAAGCCCGCGCTCTCGACCCGGGCCGGAGGTCGCGATCAGCGCGCTCGCCTTAAAGTATAAGTTCCACGGAACGGTCACGACGACCAATAGCCAAAGCAGGATGAGCAGCCCGGCCACCCAGTCGCTAAAATTGCCGACGGGGACGTTGAGGTATTTCGAGACCGCGTATGCGATCAGCAGCACCGCGAAACAGAAGACCGCGGAACTGAAGATTGAAATCACACGCATAGACCTGTCTCCTGAGAATTAGACGAATAAGGCACCCAGCCCCGAATGGGCATGAGAATAGTAACGTCCGTCGACTGTTTCGTGGAGTCGGGTCCTTTCGGGACACGGAATCGTCCACTCACTTCCCAGACGGGCGCTATGGAAATTTCTACGGACCGCTTATTTCGTGCGCCGCTCTTTTAGGTCGCGAGGCTTGAGAATTTACCATCGACTTTTTCCGCCCTGCTTATACAATCTGGCGTGCATCGACCAGTAGGACGAACCACCGCCATTCGGCTTCAGACGAGCAAGCATGCGAAAGCGATATTCTAACCAAAGTCCTGTCGGCCAGGCCGGCGGCTTCATCCGAGCCGGCTTCACACTTGTCGAGTTGCTCGTGGTCATCGGCATCATCGCGGTGCTGATCTCGCTGCTTCTTCCCGCGCTGGGCAGGGCACGCGACAGTGCCCGCTTCACGCAGTGCCGAAGCAACCTGAGCCAGATCGGGCTTGCGATTCAGTATTACGCTGGCGAACACAAGGACCGCTGGCCCGGCGCGACCACTCTGGGCGGGTTCATCTCTCCCGCTGAAATCGCCGCCAACGGGGATTCGGCCCAATCCATCGGCGGATCCCTCTTCCGCGTCGGTCCGAACAAAATCGCCACCAACGAAGACGGCTCTGTCATCCCGGGCTCCACACCCGAAATCTACGGCCTGCCTTCGCTGCTCCACGGCATCGTCGCGCCCACGCAAACGCAGCCTGCGATTGACTACTCCAACGGCCTGCCGCGTAAAGCGAAGTACCTGAACGCGGAAAGCAAAGTCTGGATCTGCCCCAGCCAGCTCGACTGGATGTCAGAGTTGGGCAACACGTACTCAATATCGAGCTACAGCAGAGAGGCCGAGCGATTCACGACCGTCCAGCGTCGCAAGCTTGCCGCCGCCAACGCGCAGCCGCAGCCTTACTTATCCGACAACTACACCAACCGTCCTTCTGTTTCAGGTCGACGCGCCCCTCAGACCGGTTCTTTCACGATTGATCAGGGCAAGCGATTCTTCCCGCACACCTGGTTCGTCAACCGCCGAATACGCAATGGCTCCACGCCCGTGCAAGGCGCACTGAACAGCTATTTTCGCGACGGTTCGATCGGCATTTGGGTTTTCCTCAGAGACCCCGCCCAGCCCGGCGGTTTCAAAAATGAATTCATTCGAGGCTGATTGCAACCCGGCCTCAACCCGCCCTACACTTTTCGCGTAACCTCGATTTTATGCGGATGCCAACTCTCAAGCTCAAAATCGCCTCCCTCGCATGCGTCCTGGCACTGGGCACGACCATCGCATTTTCGCACTCCCTCTTCGCCGCTTTTGAGGCCACTCAGGCGAATAGTACCGCCGCATCGACCGACCTTCGTACGCTTTACCTCGGCCCGCCTGAAAGCTGGCCCCAGGCCGACTGGGACCCGAACGTGCCCGTCGAGGATCGGAATGATCTGGCGGTCGTTCCGAACGTGGTTTTCCCCGACGACAATCCCTATTCGAAGGAGAAGGCCGAGCTCGGTCGACAGCTCTTCTGGGACCCGCGCCTGTCGGTCTCCAATGCCGTCGCGTGCGTCAGTTGCCATCATCCTGATCTGGGTTGGACGGACGGAAAATCAGTCAGTCAAGGGCACCAACTCACGCGATCAAACCGCAACTCGCCGACCCTGATGGGCGTGGCGTTCAGCACTAGCTTTATGTGGGACGGCCGGGCTTCGTCGCTCGAAAGTCAGGTGCTTTTGCCCCTGGCCAATGCGGGCGAGATGCACGCGGAGTTCTCGGATGTCGAAAAGCGGATCAATGCCGTTCCGGGCTATCGCGAGCAGTTCAAGGCCGTCTTCGGCGAAGAAAAGATCACGCTCGACCACATCACCAAGGCCATCGCCACCTTCGAGCGAACGATCGTTCCGGGTCGAAGCCGCTTCGACAGTTTCATCAAAGGCCGCAGCGAAGCACTGAACGATCAGGAGCTTCGCGGGCTGCATCTTTATCGCACCGCCGCCCGCTGCATCAATTGCCACACCGGGCCTCTCATGACCGACCAGAAGTTTCACAACATCGGGCTCAGCGCGTTCGGGCGCGAGCGCGAGGACCTGGGGCGGTACAAGATCACCAACGACCCCAAAGACGTCGGCGCGTTCAAGACGCCGACGCTTCGCAACATCACCCGCACCGGCCCGTATATGCACAACGGCCTGTTCGAGTTGCCCGGCATCCTCAACATCTACGACAACGGCGGCGTGCAACCCAAGCCGCGCGCGAGCGAGATCGACAATCCGCTCTTCCCCAAGGCCTCGCCCATCCTCCGGCAGCTCATGCTCACCGACGCGGACAAGCTCGATATCCTGGCGTTCCTGGCGACGCTCGAAGAGCCGCGATTGCGAATTAACCCGCCGGAGTTGCCGGCGAATTAGGGGCCGGTTGGATTATCGTTGTTGCGATGTCGAAGCCGAACTTGTGTCCTGCAAATCTCAGACTTTCCTGAGAAAGAAATACGCGTATCGCTCGTCGCTCACGGTGCGTTGCTGGGGCATCAGATGAACGCAGTGCGGCAAAAACCCAGCGTCGGTGGCGTGCTGCCAGAACTCATCGATGCGGTATGAAGTCATATTCGCGACGCCGAACTTATAGCCCCAGCCGCGCGATTGCGTCGCACGGTTGACGGAATACTTGATCTGGATCATGGCCATCCCGCCCGGGCGAAGCAGTTGATGTGCGATCTTGAGAATCCGCATGCCGTACGATTGCGACGGAAAGAGTTCGAAGACGTAGAGACACACGAAAAGATCGCAAGGGCTCGGAATTTTCTGCAACACGGATTCGGGTTCCGGGATGTCGATGAGCAGCGGCGTGAAGTGAGTCAAACCCGCTAGTTCCATTTGCCTGCCACACTCGGCGAGCGTTTTTTCATTGACGTCGATGCCGATGTATTGCGTCGCTTCGCGGCCGAAATGCACCGCGTTCGCGCCTCCGCCGCAGCCCCACTCCACAATCCTCCCGGCCGGCCTGTCGAACTTCATCGAGCTGGAAAAAGACTCGAAGAGGTCAAACGATTCGCGGCCGATGTTGAGCCAGGTTGCGTCATCAAATCCGTCGCGAAAGTGCGAATAAATCGAATGCTTGTGAACGGGCGGCTGACGCCACCACGACTGCGCCTGCTTGGCGACGGAGCTGGTCGACTGTCGTATGCCGACCGAATTCAGCGCCACATCGGTGACGACGCGAACGTTTTTAATGGCTTTGCGAAGAGTTGACATCGGATTGGGGCAAACGCGGTCTCACACCATTGATCGGGCGAGTTGACTAGAAGAATGAAACGGCGACGCCGACGCGTTATATCACGAAACGCTGTTCGGTTCCTTGTCGTGTTAAAAGGAGGAGCGAACCAAAAGAGCCGCCTACGAAGTGAGCGCGTGTTCGTGGGACGACTGCAGGACTAGGGACGTCGCTCGCATTTTCGTCAGCACGCAGGCAGGCCCGCGGCAAAACATTGGAGAACCACGCTGGATTTATTCTCGTTTTTCACTCCGGCCCGTCCGGCAGGACAGTTTCTTTCTGCAATCCAGTCGGAAGTGCGATGTCCTGCCGGACGGGCCGGAAACGAATCCGCACGTTGAAGGCTTCATGGCGATTCTCAGAAACCGCTTACTATCGTGCGGCTCATTTAATTGCCTGTGCACTCGCGTGGAGTGATACAACAATTATAGTTTAACCCCGCACTATTAATGCGTTGGTCGCGTGCCGGGTGTGGCGGTTTTGAACTCCAGAAACGGCTCGATCTGGCGAAGAATACCCGGGCCGATGCCTTTTATTTTCATGAGGTCGTTTGCGGTTGCGAAGGGTCGAGGCAGGCCGGATTGTTCGCGAAATTCGACGACATCGCGGGCGCGTTTTTCGCCGAACATCGGCAGCACCGAAAGCTCTGCCTGCGTCGCGATATTCGGGTCGATCTTGCTTTGTAATTCGCTCGCGCGGTCGCCGACATCGGGGAGCGGATAGGCGAGCATCACGGGCCGGGACATGAGCTGATACGCGCCCAGTGTGATCGCGGACGCGAGCACGATGAGGAATCCGCGACGCTGGGCGAGTGTGAGTGACAAGCTGTGTGTGTTTCTAAAATGCTGAAATTAACTATGCACTCTGCGCGTGTAGACGTACCACTCGATCATGAGCAGCGGGATGCCGCCGACTGCGATGATCCACCACCACCACTCGACGCGCGAGCGTGATTCGCCCGATGCGACGACGCCGCCGACGTTGCCCGGGGATTTGGTCAGCGGCAATGTGTTGCTCTCGTTTTCGTCAAGCAGATTGACGGCGATGCGTTCGACGCCCGGCACGAGCGGGATGGTCTGATAGAGCCCTGTAAAATCGAGCGCGGGAAGCGCGGCGTCGGCGGTCGACGGAATTTCGACGTTGACGCGTGTGCCCGGGCCGATGAGCTGCAGTGTTGTCGGGGCAGGGTCGGAGATGCGCTGCAGTGCGACGCGCGGCAAGCGCGGCGTCGCGCCGGGCGCGAAACTTTCGCGCACGCCAAGGTCCGCACCGGCCGCCAGGAACTGCATCACATTATAAATAAAAATCGGGAACGACTCGCGAAGCGGCCAATTGCTTTCGAGCAGGTCGAAGGCGATATGAAGGTTCTGACTCTTTCCCTGTCGAGAGAAGACAATCAGCGGCGTCGCCCCGCCACCGCCTGCGGAACTGAAACTACCAGTGCCTTCCATCAACACTTCGGCATCGCTGGGCAAGTCGAGCATGATCGCCTGCTTGGCAAAAAGTTTGCCGAGGTTAAGTGTTTTGAGCAGCGGGTGATCGCGCTTCCAGTCGAGCACGCCGACGTCGGGCATGAACTGATCCGCACCCTCGGGCGACTTGCTTTGCCGCACGCTCTGGCCCGTCAGCGCCACCGGCCCGACGCAGCCGAAGAAAACGAAGTTGCCGGCGTCGGGGAGTTTTGCGGGCGAGATGCGATCGAACAAAATCACATCGAGATCAGTCGGCGTACTTTGGGCGTATTGCTGGGGCGTGAGGAATTTTGGTTGATCCAGGCCGAGGCTTTCGATGACTCGCTCCAGGAAGAAGTTGCCTTCGGTAACGAGACCGACGGACAGTCGCTTGGGCCCGGGCACAACCACGCGTGCGACATCATCAATCTGCAGCGCATCGCCTTCGGTCGAAAGCTGCGTGAGCTGAATCACCGCGGCTGTCGTGAGTTCGAGCGTGAACTCCACGCTGTCGCGACCGGCCTGCGGGTTCTCCTGCATGTACTGCCGCCGCTTTGCATCGTCCCAGCGAACGGGAATCAGCCGCGTCGTGGATTGAACTTGCCTGCCCACGAAGTTGTCAGTGGATAGGCCGGCTGACGAGCCGGGGGACGAGCTGGGGGACGAACTTGTTTCAATCGGCGAGACGGCGAGCTGCACCTGCGCATCGACGGGCTCCGGGCCGAAGTTTGCGAGGCGCGCAAAGACCTGCACTTCGGTCGGCCGTTCGTAATTGCGCCGCGCAGAGAGACTGACGACGCCAATATTTTTGGTGTCGTCGCGGCCGATGCGGATGAACTTCACGCTGCCGCGAAGTGTGAGCTCGCTTTCGTCCAGCGCCCGGCCGTCGGACAGAACAAAAACTTCGGCGAGTTGTTTCGCGTCGCCCAATTGCGAAGCGTCGATGTTCATCGCGGCGTCGGCGAGTTGATACGCGAGCTTGAGACGCGTCGGGCGATCAGTCGGCGTGATCGCGTCAATCGCGGCCTTCAGCTGCTGCCGATTCGTCGTCATCGGCACGAGCGTTTGCGCGACGCTATCGAAGGCGATGAGCACCGCCTGCCCCGCGTCGGGCATCGCGTCGACGATTTCCTTCGCCTGCTTCTTCGCATCTTCAAGGCGCGTGATGGAGCTTGGGGTTGAGTCGGTTTTTGCGCCGCCATCACGAGTGTTCATGCTACCGCTTCGGTCGATGAGAATGACAGATCGCGCGCCGGGCTGGGCCTTCTGAAAACTGACGGGCCTGCTGAGCGAAAAGAGCAACGCCGCCAGGATCAGCAGCTGAAGCAACAGCAGTAAATTTCGGCGAAGCGTCTGGAACGGCGAGTTGACCTGCAAATCCTGAACGCTCTTCTTCCACAAAATCGTCGAACTAATCGGCGCTTCCTTGCGGCGAAGCTTGAGGAAGTAAAGCGCCACCAACGCTGGAATCGCGATCGCGGATGCGATCAGCGCGGCGGGCCAGTTGAGGAGATTGGGTAGCCAGTTCATGGGAGCGTCAATTCATTGCGTGATCAGTTCATCGCGTGAACCACGCGCCTGGTCTTCAAAATTACTCGTCGACGAATCGGATTCTCCAGCAGTTCGAGTTCCGTCAGATGGACTTCACGTCCAAATAAATTGCTCAGCGCCTGATGAAGTTCCGCGTACCGCTCCAGTGATTGTTCAATGTTCTTCGTAAACGAGATCAAGACGTCCACATCGCTATCGTCTTTGAAGCTGTCGCGCAACACAGACCCAAATAGAGACAACTCGTCAAGGCCATAAGTCACAGCGATGTCGCGGAGCTTAGGGAAGAAGTGTTCAAGATTGTGGGTGTCGATCGTCATTTGAGTGTTATCGTGCTTTCACATCCTACACCGCAACCTACCCCAACAGGCCGCGCTCGCGAAGATAATTCAGCACAAGCGTATCGAAAGGCACGGCCGTGCTGCTCATCAGATACACCCCGCCACGCCTGGTGATGTATTCCTTGAGCGAAAGGCAATAGCCATTCAGATTGCTCTTGTACTTTTTCAATAGCGGCTGCGTGATGGAAACCTCGGCCGTGTCGCCGTCTTCGATGTCTTTGAGTTTCAAGTCGCCCACGAGCTGCGCGGGGTCGATTTCCTGCGGCGAGAGAAGCTGGACTGCGAAGAGGTCCTGCTTGCCGGTGGCGAGAAATCGCAGGCCGTTCTCGAAGCCGGACTTGTCGAAGAAGTCTGACAGCACGACGCACACGCCCTTGCCGCGCGAAGTCAGTGCGTACTTGCGACACGCCGCGGCGAAGTTGCTCGTGCCCGATGGAGCAAGGCCGTCGATGAACGACAGCATTCGGCGCACGCTGCGCCTGCCGCGCATGCCGCCGGTTTCCGAAACGACGGTGTCCGAGAGCGCGACGACGTTCACGCGGTTGTAGTTGACCAGCCCGATGTACGACAGCGCCGCCGCGACGCGCTTGGCGTAAGCAAACTTATCCGGCTCGCCGTAGTTCATGCTCAGGCTGCTGTCGATCAACACATGCAGGGCCAGGTCTTCCTCTTCAAGAAAAAGCTTGATGAACAGCTTGTCGAGGCGCGCGTAGATGTTCCAATCGATGAATCGAAGGTCATCGCCCGGCACGTAGTTGCGGAAGTCGGCGAACTCGACGGACTGCCCTCGCCGTTTGCTGCGGCGTTCGCCCTTCATCTTGCCCGCAAGAATTTTTCGGCTGACCAGATCAAGCTGATCCAGCCGCGACATGAACGCGGAATCGAGCAGAGGCGCAGGAGATGTCGAACTGGCCACGGGCATGGCCTGGAGTGTCGCACACGAAGGCTCTGGCGTGCAAGGGAAGCGGGACGCTCGCGGGGCGATGAACATCCTTCCGCCGGACGCTGGGCCAATGACTTGACCCGGGCGGTATAGAGAAGTAATTATTCCTGGGAAGGTCCCGAGCGTGAGGGCAACTTTGCCGCTGCTCTATAAACTATGCGAACATTGTGCGGCATCCCGCAGAAGCGAATATCAAGCACCGTCTTTATCCCATTGGCCTGAGGTTTTATAATGAAACAGTTACTGCGGAACTTGCTCGACTCAAAAGCCGCTCATTACGCCAGTTCATTTCGGCGGGTGTTGTTGGGGAGAGAAATCGGAGAGGTTTTTTCCGCCGTTCGTTCATTATCGTCTGACGTTTATGAGCAGCGCAGCGACATCCTTCGGTCTACCGCGGCGAATCCGCTCAACAGGTTTGGCCGAAGATGTTTTTCGCAGGGAGACGAAGACGGAATCACGCTTGAAATCGTTCGTCGTCTTGGACTGAAATCTGGGACTTATTGCGAGTTCGGTGTGGGCAACGGATTCGAGAATAATACTCTTATTCTCGCGGCAGCAGGCTGGAAAGGCTTCTGGATCGGCGGAGAGAGTCTGAGCTTTAATTTCCAGAACTTAAACCGCTTCAATTATCAACGCGAATGGGTGACGCTCGAAAATATAGATAAACTTGCACGTAATGGCATTGAGTTTCTTAAGTCAGATATTGATTATCTATCTTTTGATCTCGACGGCAATGATTATTTCTTTGTTAGAAGGCTGCTCGAACAGGGAATTAATCCAAAGGTATTTGTTGTCGAATATAATGGAAAGTTTCCACCCCCTGTACGTTTTAAAATAAATTATGACCCCAAGCATCAGTGGAATTTTAGTGATTACTTTAGTGCCTCATTGCAAACATTTGTAGATCTATTCGAAGAGTTCGGGTACAAGCTTGTTTGCTGCAATTCGCAAACTGGTTGTAATGCGTTCTTTGTCAGGGATGAATTTTCCGCTTTGTTCATCGACGTCCCGACGGAGATCGAAAATCTATATCAACCCCCACGATATTGGGGAGCAAGTCGCGCCGGTCACAGTCAATCGCCAAAAACCGTGGAACGTATTTTTAGCGATGCCTAGGAGCTTTGTAACACTTTAGACGTTTGCAGAAGCGCTCGAAATCTTCGATGTCACGTTTGAGTCATCGAACGCACATCACGACTCGGCGACACGGCGTCCTGTACGCTTTTCTGGCCCGTCCGGCAGGAAATCTTCCTTCTGAATAATTGTAAAGAGCCTTCTTCTCCTGAAGTAATGCAATGTCCTGCCGGACGAGCCGGAAGTGCATCCGCACTATAAACTCTTTAAGGCAATTCGCAGAAATCCGTTATAAACGTGCGAGCTCGTTTAATTACGTCTAAATTCGGCTGAAGTGTTACAAATCGCATTTCAGCCTCCGTGGCTCACTCGGCTGAACGCAGACCCGGAGTGTCGTAAACACTTTCCGCGGCTTAGACGCATGAGCCGGTGCATCTTGATTTGAAAAATTTACTTCGCCCCTGGTCCGCTCACCGCCGCCTTCGGCGAAGGAGAATCGCGGCGCCGCCCAGGGCCAGTGCGAGGGCTGTTGGTTCGGGGACGACGTAGGTTTCGCCGCCCAGCGTGACGGAGGCGAAGCCGGCCCCGCCCGCGCCGCCGGGGACGCCAAAACCCCAGTTCTGCGCGAGCAGGAAAAAGTCGCCGAGATTGGTCGTGGTCGAGCCCGTGAAATCGGCGGCGGCCCAGCTTGTGCCGGGCTGATCGAAGTTCGTCGCCAGGATATCCAGATCGGCGGCGTCGACTCTGCCGTCGAGGTTCGCGTCGCCGTACTGCGTCTGAAGCACCGTCCGCACGAGCACGTCGATGTCCGTCTGATTCGCGGGCGAGCCATCGGCGTTCATATCAAACAACCAACTGCTGCTGTTGCGATTGAGGTACAGAAAATCGATGTCGGCCGCGTTGGTGAGAGAGTCGCCGTTGACGTCGCCCCTTCGAATCACCGCGCTTCTTATCGCGCTAAGCGTCGCCTGATCGGCACCGGGAAATGCCGACGCGAGGTTGTAGAGGTCGTTGTTGTCGACCACGCCGTTGCCGTTGAGATCGGCGGCGGCATTGAAGCTCGGAATCGTATTCAGGTTGCTGTAGAGCACGGTGTTGAACGCGGTGATGTCGGCGATGTTCCTTTGATTGCTGAAGTCCACATCACCAAGCCCAAGGCCGCGTGTCGTGTTGATCGACTGCCCGGTGAATCGCTGCACACTGAGCCTTCCGGTGACTTCGTAGGTGACGCTCGTGATGGTGTGATTGCCCGAGCCGACGTTGGTGACTTGCCTGCCGAACAGGTCGCTGTCGATTTGCTGCGAGAGCGTGCCGGCGTTGATGAGCGAGAGCACTTGCGTGTTGCTAAGCGACGCGGGGAGATCGAAGAGCACGTGCACACGGTCGGCCGTCTTGTCGAGGGATTTGATGCGGAGGTCGCGCGTGGTGTCGAGCGATTGATCGACGAACTGTGCGGTGGAATCGACGGCCGAGACCGGATCGAGCAGATCGACGTAGATCGTTTTGCGAATATCGCGATAGACCTGCGTCTCGCTGGCACCTTGTTGTCGAAACGCGCGGATGGTGAGGTAGTGATACCCTTCGCCCAGCAGAGAGGCGTTGACGCTTTGTCGGTAGACACCTGTGCCGCTGAGCGAGTTGGATGTGCCGGGCGCGTTCTGGGTGACGAAGTTCTCGAAGCCGTATTGGTTGGCGTTGGAAGCAAGAGAGCTGGGGAAGTCGGGCGAGCCGTTGTTGTTGGCGTCGAAGCCGTCGTTGATTTTGAGTAAAGCGCGGTCGCCGCGTGCGCGCAGGTCGATGAACCCGTCGGCCAGGACGACGTTTTGTGTATCAAGCCTGACGTCGAACGAGCTGGTGCTGATGACGTCGATGTCGCTGATGCGTGCGGTGCCGTTGGTGGATGAGTTAGGGTTTTCGTCGAGTGTTTGTGAGACGCCTGTAAGACTGACGGCCCCGCGCGGCAAGGGCAGGCCGTAGACGACGTAACCCTTATTGCCGTTGCCGCTATTGTTCCAGGGGATGGGAATTGAAGCCTGTCCTGAAGCGTTGACAGTGACGACGCGCGAGACGAGTCCGGACGGGTCTTGCCAGTTGCCGGTGACTTCTTCCAGGCGAGTGCCCGGGGTGAAGCTGGTCTGGACGGTTCGGGTGGTCACGCCGTTGTTGTAGCCGATGTTGAGACCGACGATCGCCGAGCCCTGACGTTCGAAGACGTAGATGGCGCTGGAGGCTTGTCGCTGGCCGTTCGGGCCTTCATTGTCGATGAAGCGTTGGATGAAGTCGCCGCGGCCGTAGCTGTTTCGCACGTCGACGAGGTTGGTGATGACGCCGCCGAAGGTTCCGCCCAGAGCGTCGCCGCGGCCGTTTTTCAGGAAGAACAAATTATTGTTGCTGCGGTTGAATTCGTCGGAACGATAGTAGACGTACGCATCGCCGGGCCTCATCAGGACCCAGGCGTGGGCGACGTTATCGAGGGTGATGCTCGCGCCCAATCCCGGCGGCGAGACGCCTTCGTCGTGGTTGTAGACGAAGCCGATGCCGTTTTGTCCGTTGTTGGCGATGTTGGCGTTGAGCGTGTTGTTGATGACGGCATTGAGCGAAGCGCTGCGGATGTTGAACCAGTCGTTCTGCAGGCCGTTGCTGCTCATGTTCTGCGCCATGGCCGCCCACATGCTGAAATCCAGCACGTCGCGATTGGGGTTGACGGTGTCGCCGGCCTGTTGGGTCTTGCGAACAAACCCGGCGAGCTGGTTGCTGTTGTAGGTGAAGATTTCCTGAAAGTTGAAGCTGTTGCGGCGCGTGCCATCGAGGTTGGTTCGCCTGGAAACCCCTGCCGTTGCGCGGTCAATATCAAGCGGCACATTCAGGTTGTTCGGGTTCCAGATCGGATCGTTAATACCCAGCGGCACGTGTCGGGCGGCATCGATGCGAAGCCCGTCGACGCCCACGACCTGCGTGAGCCACTGCGCGTAGCGCTGCATGTAGCCCAGCGTGGTTTCCGCGACCGCGTCGCCGGCCTGCGGATTGGCCTGGTTGAAGTCATAAACGGTGTACGACACGCCGCGATCGACGACGGTGCGCGAAGGCCCCTGCAAGTCGGGATAGAAGCGTGCGTTGGCGGCGTCGGGCCTATTGGCTTGACGGAGTTTGGTGTCGGCCCCAACCAGACCATTCGAGCCGATGGTCGTCGTGGGAATCGCCCAGTTCGCTGGCGATTGGCGGATATTCTGTGGCCCTGCTTGCACATTGGGGCCCGTCGGCTGGCGGACGAGCGTCCTGCCGCTGGTGAGGTCGATCGTCACGAGGTTCTC
Organism: Tepidisphaerales bacterium; assembly: GCA_038326995.1. GTDB lineage: Bacteria > Planctomycetota > Phycisphaerae > Tepidisphaerales > Tepidisphaeraceae > JBBQKP01. The sequence continues at coordinate 3,722 of JBBQKP010000041.1, read as the reverse complement.
GCCCAGTCGAAACCAGTACTCGAAAGGAGCCGTCGGGCTTCCCTGCGCCGGGCGTCGTGGGTCGCCAGGATTGAGAAAGCCGTAGGTATCGCGATGGGCACTCTCGCCCGGACGGGTGAAGGGGTCGGAAAGCTCGAAGCCCGGATAGTCGGCCCGGTCTTGAAGGAAAGGCGCACCCTGGTTGGTAAGAGCGGACGGATAGGTGTAGCCGTTCAGGCCGACGTCGAGAGAGCCGACGTGGTGGTGGACGTAATCGACGTAGGCATTGCCGCCGAATTTTTGCACCGCGCGGATGGCGGCGATGTACTGGTTTTCCGTGCCGTAGAGTGTCGGATCGCGCGGGCTGCCCAGGTCGAAGCGGTCGTAGGGGTCGTAGCCAATCCCGCCGCCCTGAGGCAGGTAAACCGCTCTGCCGGGCGGGGGCGTCCAGACGTTGCCATAACCCGCGGAGAACAAGTCTGGCGCTCGCCGTTCCATGTTTCTCCAGGAACTCTCAAACCACTGCAGCGTCACGGGGTTGGAGACTTGCTGCGCCAATGCCGGCGCAACCGTGCCGGCCGACATTGCGACGGAGAACAAGAACGCCATTCTAAGGGAATTACGCATGAATAAAGGGCATCAACAGACAAAACTGGAACGGGCAAACCTCCGCAATTTGCCTGAATTGAACCAGTTCAACATTGTAATATACACGGGATTTTCGAAAGTGCCAGAGAACTTTCCCGGGCTGAACTTAGTTATCGGGTGCGATCAGCAGTTGATCCACAACTGTTGCCCGTCTGATCTGGCCCGTCTGATATGACCCGTCTGATAAGCCATTTTGCTTCGACTCTTATTAAACAAATGTCGTCATCAGACAGAAATGTGATCATGTGCCAGAAAGGTCGCAACGTCCTGCCGCGATGTTCGATTTATCGAATGTGTGAGCCGATTGCGTCGGTACGTTATTCACTCCTGAAAAAGGAATCGGCACGAAGTGGGCAGGTGTTCTCTTCATAAGTTTTCATTCATTCGGCCGAGGACGCCCAAGCCCGCTTAGTACGTAAGCGGCTCATTTAATTGATTTCGTGTCGAACCAGACAGAAGAGGCAGCCGTTTATTCCGGTCCGTAAAACGGCAAAGCATAGAGACCGGCCGCCCGGACCTTCTCGGTGATCGCATCGACGCGTTGGCGCGAGAGAGGCGAGACGAACGACTCGGCCGGGCCGCGGGCGACGGTGTAAATCTGCACAAGCTTAATCTTGCCGCCTTCAGCAACCAGCGTCCGAAGCCGATCGACATACGCGTCGATCTCGGCCGATTCCGGTTCGACATCTTCGAGTTTCATGAAGAGCGACTGCACGACGATCGGCCTGACGCGGGCGGCTTCGAGCAGGTTCAAAAGCACGCGCTCGTACGGCACTTTCGTTCGCTCGACACGCTGGTAATACGCACTGGTTCCCGCGTCGAGCTTTGCCCAGAGTTCACTCGGCACGGTGTCGAGATACGATAGCGCGAGCTTGACCCTGGGCTGATGAAAGAGCGTCGCGTTGGTAATGACAACGAGTTTGGCGTCGAGATTTTTCTGCGACAGCAATCCGTGTGAGAGTCGGCACACTTCTTCGAAACGCAGGAAGCTCGTCGGCTCGCCGTCGCCGGAGAATGCGACGTCGTTCAAGCGGCGCAGTGCTGGCGGCGTCTGATCAAACGGCGGCTGTTGCCAGAACGCGCCCGAAGCGACCAGATCGAGCATGTGATCCAGCTCGCCTCGCAACACTTCCAGATCCACATCAGCCTGGCCTTGCTCGCGCTGGGGCATCGTCGTTCGATCGACGCAGCAGTAGACACAATCGAAGTTGCAAATCTTGTCGGGATTGAGATTCACGCCAACCGAGAGCCCTTTGGATCGCCTTGAAATGACGGGATAGACGTAGCGATTTTCGCTCCACGAGCGTGAGTGCTTTGTGAACAGCGGGGTAAAGAGCGGGGTGAATTCTTGAGAGGTCTCGGCCATATAATTAGTGTTGGATGGTAGCATCAGACCGCAACGCGAACGAGGAAAATTGGTGTAAGCTCATGCGTCACGAAAAAATGGGGCAATGCCGATTTTTCGGGGGATGACGGCGGGTTGAGCTCAATTGCTTAGAAAATTCCGAGAATTTCCTAGCATTTACTTGCCCGCACGGCAATTTGGAGGTAATTCTATCATTTCGTCGATCGAATCTACCAATAACACTCATTTACTTCCGGAGTTACTCCACCATGGCGGAGAAGACCGTTTCTACAGAGTCCCTCGCGATTACCAAGTCGTCGGTTTACAAAGGCAAGAAGTTTCGTGTGGCCTTTATCGGCTGTGGCGGCATCGCTCAGGCGCATGCGGCGGCGCTGTCGAAAATGCCCGATGTCGAGATCGTCGCCGGGGTCGATATTGACGAGCACAAGCTCGAAAATTGGAAAAACAAATGGGGTAATCAGCCCACATTTACCGACTGGAAGAAGATGCTGAGTGACGTCAAGCCCGACGCGGTGAGCGTGTGCACGCCCAACGGCGTCCACTCCGCACCGACGATCGACGCGTTGAACGCCGGCGCTCACGTCATTGTGGAAAAGCCGATGGCGATGGTTCCCGCAGAGTGCGAAAAAATGATCGCCGCCGCCACGAAAAATAAGAAGAAGCTTACGATCGGGTTTCAGTATCGATATCACCCCAACACGCAGTTCCTCAAGCGTGCCGCGGATGAAGGTCAGTTCGGCGACATCCAGTTCGTTCGCTGCCAGGCGCTGCGACGCCGCGGGATTCCGAACTGGGGCGTGTTCGGTCAGAAGGCGCTTCAGGGTGGCGGGCCGATGATTGACATCGGCGTGCACTGCATCGAAATGGCGCACTACGTCATGGGCAGACCCAAGCCCGTCGCCGCCACCGGCAACACCTGGACCTTCCTGGGCGATAAGCCCTCGAACGTCGTCAGCCAATGGCCCAATTGGGACTACAAGACCTACACCGTCGAAGACACCGCGATCGGCCACATCCGCTTCGACAACGGCGCCATCCTCCACATCGAGGCCAGCTTCATCGCTCATATCGCCAAGGACGAATGGAACTTCCAGCTCTTTGGCTCCAAGGGCGGCGCTAACTGGGACCCGCCAGAAATCTACCGCGACGTCGCGGGGACGATGATCAACTCCAAGCCAGGCTATCTGTCGAACGAGACCGACTTCAACTCGCTCTTCTTCACGAAGCTTCGCAACTTCGTCGACAGCGCGACCAAGGGCACCGACCAGGGCGCACCGGGCGAAGACGGGCTCGCGATTCAGAAGATTCTCGACGGCGTTTACCGCTCTGCCGCGTCCGGTGGTAAAGAAGTCGTGATCAAGTAGGTAGACTGACGCTTTGGTGAATGTCTGATTTGTAAAATTCATTCCTCTCCTGGCCTATTCCGGGAGAGGAATTTTTTATTGGTTCAGCACATCGCTGGTGCTTTGTCACCTCAAATTTTACGGGTGACTGCTGACGTTTGTTGATCTTTCGACTTCGGCGCGCTCTGCTTCGCGTAGCCGCCAGCTTGCTGGCGCTTGATTTGCACGTCGAATGCATCAAAGCGCCAGCAAGCTGGCGGCTAGTGCGCCTGAAAGCGCGACACCATTGAGAGGTGCAAGTCCTCTCCGGGCACACGTTCTCCGGCCCGTGATCGACTGCAACTGCGTTGCCGCGAGGCAGGGTGGAGAGCAGCAGGAGATGAATG
>JBBQKP010000040.1:0-20860 GCA_038326995.1 Tepidisphaerales bacterium | reverse complement strand
TTCTGTAAAGAATCTTCCACTCGTGAAAAATCGCATTGTCCTGCCGGACGGGCCAGAAGCGCATCCGCATTTTGAACTCTTCGCAGCGATTCGCAGAAACCGCTTACTCACGTGCATGGCTCAATTAATTGCGTCTGCATTGGGCTGAAGTGTTACCTGATTTTCAAGCTGCGGATTTATTCAGATCGTTGTTGATCAAACTGCGATGTCCTGATCACCATTGCGATACACTATTCAGTCGTGATGAGTACGAATGAGCCGACTGTTCTTAGCTATTCAACACTGCCCGTCGCGGGGAAGTTTCAGAAGTGGCTCATGCGGCCCATCGGATGGAAGGCGGCCGTGCTCGTGTTTTTGTGGTGTACCTGGCCGTTCGTGTGGACGGCGCACCGGCCCGACTTTCTCGCACTCGCGTTTCCAGTAGCGCACTTCTTCATCGGCGGTACTCTTGTCGGTCTGGCGATCGGTGCATTTAGCATTCGGAGTGATCTAAGATATCTCTCGGCCGCTCGATTTCATGCCGAGCTCGAACCCGATGGATGGCCCAACCGAGTCATCGTCGCGGCCGTCGTGTTTATCCTGCTTCATGTTTGCAAAGTGCCGATGGTCGTCATCTTCACGCTGCACAGGCCGTGGTTTGACGCCGCCCGCGATGCCATCGTAGTCGATCCGAAGCAATGGAGGACTGTTCATCCAGGCATGCGGATCGGGCTTTACAAGATCGAAGCGATTCATTCGTTCTCGCTTCCACGCGCCAATGGAATTGGTTTCATGCTCGATAAGCAGACCGCATTCGTCGCGCGTGACGATGACAACAAAGGAGCAATGGCCGTCGCCCCGCCCAATAGACTGTGGCTGAATCCGGGGTGGGAAGCGCAGGTTGAAGATTGATACCGATTTCGCTTAATTCGTACGCGTCTCACTTAATTAAATACCCACTGAATCGTCCCAAGGACATAGTCTTAGGTGATCAAAGGAACGCGGCTTGCCCGCCCGGTCATAAAGAACAGGTTTCGATGAGACGCTTCTATGTTGGCAAACGTTCCACGAGGCGGAATTGCGGCGACCAGCCTGTTTCCCGGGTGATCAGGCTCGTATCAACAAGCCCGTGCTCCGCCAGCGTTTCGAGAGTCGCCGTTAGTGGCACTCCCTGAAAATAAGTGTCGAGGATTTCTTGAATCGGCATGCTAAGCCGGGTTCCCAAAGACGCAGGCAAGTACACGCGATGGCCGGGCAAATCAGCTTGGAGAATAGCCCGCACGAGCGATTCCAGGTCTGAGATTGCAAGATACGAAAAACACTCGTCGAGCTTATCCCACCTGGTGGGCGTGTGACCGCGATGCATCGAGATGGATTTGTCGTTCAGATTCGTGTCCGTCCATGCCAGCCGCATTGACACGGCCTGCATTGAAAATCGACCACTCGCCCAGGCGAGCGCCTGCTCGCCGGCGAGCTTGCTGAGCGCGTACGGATTTTTAGTGTTGGCGGGCGTGAGAGATGAGATGGGCAGGCTCGTGAGCTGTGAGGGTGGAATTTCACCCCGCTGGTTCATGTGACGGTCGCCGTGCATCACCTGTATCGAACTGGCGAACAGGAACTTCTTTACCCCCGCTTCCCCGGCCGCGGCAAACATGTTCATATTGATACGCGTATTGTCGCCGTACACCTGCTGGGCCGTGTGTGCGTGCTCAATAAAAACCGGCCAGTTGCCCAGATGAATGACCGCGTCCTTTCCTTGCACGAGCCGATAGCAACTCATGGAATCGAGCAGGTTCGCCAGGTCCATTTGCGTTGTACGGATTTCTTCGTTTTGCTTTCCCAATACCTTGTCCGTCTGATGAACGTCGTGCCCGGCCTGGATAAGATTTTTTGAAAGCGCTTGTCCAATGTTACCCGATGCGCCAGTGACTAGGATCTTCATTCCGCACTCGCCATTTCTGTTTCCGTTTCTATTTCCACTTCACTGTCTATTGCGATTTCTGCCGGTTCATCGTCGAACATTTTCTTCTGCTCCATTTGTTTTTTGCGATGCGCCTTGAGCCGCGAGCCCGGGCCGATCAGTTCTACCGTACCAGTGCCGGTGATGTGCTCGATGTCCTCCACCAGTTTTTTCGTGGGCCTGGCGCTGAATTTTCTTCCCAGCTTGAGCGTCACGCGATTCGTCTTTCCGTCGGTCACGACCGGCAATTGAACGTACACATCAATTCCGCCCGACGATGCCTTGATCGCCGCGGCGAGCTTGTCGATCGCCTGTGGATATTTCTCCAGATTCATGTGCTCGATCTCGGGCCTGACAACGACGGTCTGCGTCAGCATTCCGGATGCTTCTTCAATGCCGAAGATGTCGTTGACGATCAGGCAAGGTGTCTCACGCTTTCGATCCACCTTGGCCTTCACGATGACCACGCGATCGCTCTTCAATAATCCCGCGTCGCGACCTTCCACCGACGCGAATGTCTCCGCGAAACACATGCCCTCGATCCTGCCCGTCATGTCCTCGATTTCGATGATCGCCCACTTCTTCCCGGCCGATTGCCCGGTCTTGGCAATCCGCGTTTTGATCGCACCCAGCATGCCGCCCAGAAGCACGTCGCCGCCCTCGTTCTTGTTCATCGCGTCGGCCACGGTGTCGGTTGAGAACGCCTCGATCGCGTCCTTGTTTTGCGTCAGTGGGTGCGAGGTGATGTAGAAACCTAAAAGCTCTTTCTCCATCGCCAAAAGTTCCGCCGGTGAAAACTCGGGCACGCTGGGCAACGCGGGCTCGGCACTCTTTGCACTTGATGATTCGGCGGGCGCGCCAAACAGCGAAAATTGTCCGTTCGCCTGATCCTGCTGGGTTTGTTGCGCGGTTTCGTAAGCGCGTTCCATGACGTGCAGCAAGGCCGCACGTTTGTCGGTGACGGACCCGAACGCCCCGCACTTAATGAGTGCTTCGAGCGTCGACTTCTGCACGCTCTTGGTATCGACGCGTTCACAGAAATCAAACAGCGATTTGTATTGCCCTCCTTTTTCGCGCGTTTGGGCGATTGCTTCCACGGCCTTATCGCCCACGCCTCGCACGGCGCCAAGCCCGAACCGGATGACGCCTTCGCGTTCGTTCTTGGCCTTGTTTTTGGATCCGGCTTTTGCGGGCTTGTGCGGCTCAGGATAGAGCGGCGTGAAGTCTCGGCCGCTGGTGTTCACGTCGGGCGGCAAAACTTTGAGGTGCATGCGCTGGCACTCGCCGATGTAGTCGACCATCTTGTCGTTGCTGCCGATTTCGTACGTCAAAAGGGCGGCCATGTATTCGACAGGGTGATAGGTCTTCATGTACGCCGTCTGAAACGCGACGATCGCATAGCGGGTGCTGTGAGATTTGTTAAAACCATAGCCGCCGAACTTCAGAATGAGTTCGAAAATATCGACCGCACGATCCTCGGCGACTCCTTTGGACATCGCGCCCTTGATGAAATCGGGCTTGAACTTCGCGATGACGTCGGTGGTCTTTTTGCTGATGGCCTTGATGAGTTTGTAGGCGCTGGAAAGCTCAATGCCGCCGAGCTGATTGAAGATTTTCATGACGTCTTCCTGGTATGTCATGATGCCGTAGGTTTCTTCCAGAATCGCGTCCATGATCGGGTGTGTTTGCGGCACCTCCTCGTGCCCGTGCTTGCGGTTGCAGTAGTCGGGAATCAGCGCCATGGGTCCGGGCCTGAACAGCGCATTGGCGGCGATGAGGTCTTCGAGTCGATCGGGCTTCATCCGCATGAGCAGCTCCTGCATGCCGCCCGATTCGAACTGAAAGATGCCCTTGGTTTCGCCGCGGCAAAAAAGATCGAGCGTGCGTTCGTCGGTCAGGTCGATTTTTTCGATATCGAAATCTCGCGAAACGCGGCCGTTCTTTTTCGCGAGTTCGACGCTCTTGCTCAGCACCGAAAGCGTTCGCAGGCCCAAAAAGTCCATCTTCAACAGGCCGCACTTCTCGGCGATCGGCCCTTCGAATTGCGTAAGGTCGTTGCCGTCTTTATCGCGGCAAAGCGGGATGAGTTCGTCCAGTGGCTGATCCGCGATGATCACGCCCGCGGCATGCACGCCGAAGTTGCGGCAAAGCCCTTCGAGCTTCCGCGCCGTCTTCACCACATCCGCGAGCGGTGGGTTTTCGTCAATGAGTCGCTTGAGATCCGGCACTTCCTTAAACGCCTTTTCGATTGACATGCCGGGCGTGTTCGGCACGAGCGTCGTCAGCTTGGTGACCTCGGGCAACGCGACTCCAAACGCCCGGCCCACATCCTTGAACGCCGCCTTCGCGCCCAGTGTTCCGAACGTGATGATCTGCGCCACGTGGCCGTATTTCTTGCGAACGTAGTCGATGATCTTTTGCCGGCCGTCCTGGCAGATGTCGATATCGATATCGGGCATCTCACTGCGGCTTGGGTCCATGAAACGCTCGAAAAGCAGGCCGTATTTGAGCGGATCGACGTTGCACAGCCCCAGCAGATAGCCCACCATCGTGCCGACGCCGCTGCCCCTGGCGCCTACAGGAATATCGTTCTCGCGCGCGTAGTTGCAGAAGTCCCAGACGATCAGGAAGTAGCTGCAGAACTGCTTGCTCGCGATCACGGTGAGTTCGTACTCGAGGCGCTGTCGGACAGCCTCGCTCACCTGGCGCGTGCCGTAACGCCAGTCGAGTCCGTCCTCGCACAGTTGCCTCAAATACCGCTCATCGTCAGGCATCTTATTCTGGATTTTGAGCCCGTCGGCGATGTCGGGCGATGCGGGCACTTCCTTCAACTTTTCCGGCGGAACTTTGTAGACGGGCGAATACCGTTTGCTGAAATCAAATTCCAAATCGCACATCGCCGCGATTCGCAATGTGTTTTCGATCGCGCCGGAAAACTCTCCCAGCGATTCGATCATCTCTCGTGGCGATTTCAGATAGAGCTCGGTCGGATACTTCATCCGAGTATCGTCCGTGACCTGTTTGTTGGTCGAGATGCGGCACAAACAGTTATGCGCGTTATGGTCCTCGGCGTTTAAAAAGTGCACATCGTTTGTGCCCACCACGCCCACGCCCATCTTGTTCGCCAGTTCGATAAGCTCGGGATTGAGTTCGTTCTGTTCTTTGTTGTGCCTTTGAACCTCGATGAAGAAACGTTCTGGGCCGAAGATGTCGAGATACGTCTCAGCGGCCTCGCGTGCGACTTTCGCACCGACTCGCATGAACCGGTTCGCGACCTCTCCGCCCAGGCACGCGCTGGTGGCAATGATCCCGCCGCTGAGTTCTCTAAGAATGTCCTTGTCGATTCGCTGCTTGTAGTAAAAGCCCTCACGAAAACTGAGCGTGCTCAGCTTCATCAGATTCTTCCAGCCTTCAAGATTCTGCGCCAAAAGCAGCACGTGATACGAACTTTCCGCCCCCGCGGGAATCGCCCGGTCGCGTCTGTCGCCCGGAGCGATATACGCCTCGATTCCGATGATCGGCTTGATGCCCGCGGCCCGGCACGTGTTGTAAAATTCGATCGCGCCATACAACACGCCGTGGTCGCTGATCGCCAGGCTTTTCATCCCCAGTTCTTTAGCGCGGGCGACGAGTTTTGGAATCTTGCACGCCCCGTCCAGCATGGAGTAGTGCGTGTGCACATGGAGGTGAACGAAGTCGGTCGCGGATTCCGGAGGCATGAGTTCAACAGTAGTCATCACAAGGCGCGAAACAAACCAGAAGCCCAGAATTGCGAAGCCAACTCGTCACACGTGGTGACAAGTGGTGACAAGTCTTGATCGGGTCGCGGCGTTGCCAAGACAGTGCGGTCAGGTGTGCGGTCAGGTGTGCGATTGGGTATGCGGTTGGGCTCGCCCGTCAACGTGAGCTTAATAGAGCACCATACATTGACATCGTGATCGAACGTGCTGAAAGTCGCACGCCACATGGGCGTGTTCTTTGAGCTTCTATCTGCGAACCTCCTTTCTCCGGTGGTGCTTTGTTTTGCGCTGGGCGTGATCGCGACCTTGCTCAAAAGCGATCTTGAACTTCCCGACGCGTTCATTACGGCCCTGTCGATTTATCTCCTGCTGGCGATCGGGCTCAAGGGCGGCGTCGCACTCTCGAACACGCCGCTCAAGGTGTTGATCACGCCGATCGTGGGAACGCTTGCACTGGGTATCGCGATACCGTGCTGGTCGTATGCGGTGATGCGGTATCTCGGAAAGTTTGAAGTCGCCGACAGTGCGGCCGTCGCGGCGCATTATGGTTCGTGCTCTGTCGTCACGTTCATCACGGCGATCCAGTTTCTTCAAGAGACGCCTCACCCGGCCGAGGGCTTTATGCCCGCTTTGGTCGCGATCCTGGAAGTCCCGGCCATCATCGTGGCGCTGCTCATCGCGAGGCTTTATTCGCGCACGAAAGGCAGCAGTCTGGGAGTCGTTCTCTATGAGACCGTCGCCGGGCGCAGCGTGCTCCTGCTCATCGGGGGCATGATCATCGGATACCTCGGCGGGCAAAGGCAGTTTGATAAAGTCTCCGTCTTTTTCTTCGACGCGTTTCTCGGAATCCTTTGCCTGTTCATGCTCGAACTCGGCATCAAAGCGGCATCACGCCTTAAGGACCTCAGGCAGGTGGGGCTGTTCCTCATCGCCTTCGGAATTCTTATGCCGATCTTCAACGGCATTTTGGGCGTGTGGCTGGGCCAACTGTGCGGCCTGAGCGTCGGCGGGGCGACGGCGCTGGGCGTCCTCGCTGCCAGCGCGAGCTACATCGCCGCACCCGCGGCCGTCCGCATCGCTCTGCCCGAGGCCAATCCAACCTACTACCTCACCAGCTCACTTGCGATCACTTTTCCGTTCAATCTGGCATTCGGCATTCCGCTGTTTTATTGGGTCGCACGTAAACTCTTCGGCGTCGAATAGAATTTCTTTCAGATTTCGCCTTCTCGCGTATCCTTCCCTCGCTTGATTGATTCGACACCCGGCAATCTTTCGACCTTCTTCGGCGTGCTTGACGCGCTTTACTGCGTCACCATCGTCCTGGATCGCGTCGCGAATGTCCGCCACGTCAATCGGCAATTTGAACTTCTGACGGGCCTGTCGCGACAGCAGATCGTCGGGCAAAGCGCGTTTTTGTTGTGTGCCGACGATCAGGAGCGGCAACAGTTGGCCGGGGTTGTTCGACGGTTTTTCGAATCAACGCGTGAAGAGCGCTTTACGCTTCCCTCGGCCGCGGGCGGACGTTTCGCCGTCGCCGGGTCTGCGGGCGCGCTCGACCTGTCGGGAATGCAAGAAGTGTCTGCGTCGCAAATCGACACACTCATCCAGCCTCACCCGGACTTTCGCATCATCACCTGCATCGACATCAGCCGTCTGGAAGCGACACGCCAAAGCATGCAGAAGCAGTATGAGTTCGTGGTCAACATGAGCAATACCGTGCTAGACCAGGCCCTTGAGCTGCGCGACAACAATCAATTGCTGGAAGGCCGAGTGCGCGAGCGCACCGCCGATCTTCACATCGCCAACCTCGACGCCATTTACATGCTTGCCGAAGCCGCCGAGGCCAAGGACCACGACACCGCGCAGCATGTTCGCCGCGTGCAGAAGCTCGCGCGTGCGATCGCGTTGACCATCGGCTTCTCAGAAACCGAGGCCGATCAGATCGGCTACAGCAGCATTCTTCACGACGTGGGCAAGCTTCGCGTGCCCGATCACATCCTCAACAAGCCCGGCCCTCTGGACGATGACGAACAGCTCATCATGCGTCAGCACACCCTCGTTGCCGAGCGGATCATCGTCGACAAGCCATTCTTCAGCGTCGCAAGACTCATCGCACGACATCACCACGAAAACTTCGACGGCAGCGGCTATCCGGACGGCCTGGCCGGCGACGCGATTCCCGTCGAAGCGCGCCTCGTTCATATCGCCGATGTGTATGACGCGCTCACCAGCACGCGAATCTACAAGCCCGCGTGGCCGCGAGATTACGCGCTTGCGGAAATCACAGAAGGCGCGGGCGAGATGTTTGACCCGAACATCGCCAAAGCGCTGGAAGCGGCGGTGCTTGAGGCCGAGCGGAGTGCGCAAAATCCGTGAGATGTTTTTCCTTGATGTGCCTGACTCGCGTTTTAAAAAGAGCCGCGCACGAAGCGGGGGACCCTTCGCGTTTCTGGCCCGTCCGCACGCGACATTGCATTGTCTTTCGGACCGACGGTTGACTGGCAAAACCAAAGATGAAAATGTCCTGCCGGACGTGCCAGATGATTGCCTCGTGAGCGTGTGGTGTGATTACGTCCCCGCCGTCGCGAAAATCCGGAGCTTCGCATATCCTGCCTGACCATGGCAGAGGGAAAGATAAATCAGACGACGCGGGCGGTGATTCTCGCGGCGGGGCTCGGCACGCGAATGCGAAAGGCCGACGACGGCGCGGCCCTCTCGTCCGATCAGGCCGCGGCCGCAGAGAGCGGCGTGAAGGCGCTCATCCCCATCGACAGGCCGTTCCTCGACTACGTGCTTCACGCGCTGGCCGAAGCCGGCTTTACTCAGGTGTGTTTGGTGATCGGCCCGGATCACCATCAGCTGCGCGATTACTACGGCACGCTCAAAACGCATCGCCTGTCGATTGGTTTCGCGGTTCAGCCCAAACCGCTCGGCACCGCCAGTGCCGTCGCCGCGGCGGAAGCGTGGGCTTCGGGCGAGTCGTTTGTAATGATCAATTCGGACAACTACTACCCGATCGAAGCCCTGCGTCAGCTCCGTCAGCTTTCGGGGCCGGGCCTGGTCGCATTCGAGAGTGCCGCGATGATTGCGGGCGGAAATATTGATGCGGAGCGCGTGAGCAAATTCGCCGCCGTCGAGATCGGCGACGAAGGCCGTTTCGTTCGCATTCATGAGAAGCCCGGCGCGGCAATTATTAGACTTCTGGGCACGCCGCTTTATCTCAGCATGAACTGCTGGCACTTCTCGACCAAGGTGTTCGACGCGTGCCGCGCGATCGCTCCAAGCCTTCGCGGCGAATACGAGGTGACCGACGCCGCCCAATATTGCGTCGATCAACTCCACGAGACCTTCACTGCCGTCCGGTTCGCGGGCGGCGTGCTCGACATGTCGAGCCGCAACGACATCGCATCGGTGAGCGCGAAACTTAAGGGCACTCCGGTAGAGCTTTAAAATTTTGTGTAAAACGAATCACAACACCCAATACCATGTCCACCGCTTTCCTCGATCACGTTTCCACCACGCTCAATTCCATTCGCGAAGAGGGGCTTGAGAAGCACGAGCGTGTCATCACCTCGCCCCAGCGCGGCCGAGTCGAACTTGAATCGCCCCTGCCGTCATCGATCAATCTCTGTGCGAATAATTATCTGGGTCTGGCCGACCATCCCGAAGTCCTTGACGCGGCGAAGAAGACGATCGACTCGCACGGCTTCGGCACGGCATCCGTGCGGTTCATCTGCGGCACGCAGGACATTCATAAACAACTCGAAGCCTCCGTCGCACAGCTCGTTGGCATGGACGACGCGATCCTCTACAGCTCCTGCTTCGACGCCAACGGCGGCCTGTTCGAAACACTGCTCGGGCCCGAGGACGCGGTCATCTCAGACCAGCTGAACCACGCGTCGATCATCGACGGCATTCGCCTTTGCAAGGCCAAGCGATATCGATACGCCAACGCCGACATGGACGACCTTCGCGCCAAGCTTCAGCAGGCCAATGACGAAGGCGCGCGGTTCAAGCTCATTTCGACCGACGGCGTGTTCAGCATGGACGGCCGAATCGCGCCGCTGGATAAAGTCTGCGATCTTGCGGATGAATTCGGCGCGATCGTTCACTTCGATGATTGCCACGCGACGGGTTTTCTCGGAGCGACGGGCCGCGGCACGCACGAACTTAAGGGCGTCCTCGGGCGAATCGACATCACGACGGGCACGTTCGGTAAAGCACTGGGCGGAGCGGCGGGCGGCTACACCGCAGCGCGTCGGCCGATTGTCGATCTGCTTCGTCAGCGTTCGCGCCCTTATCTCTTTAGCAACGCGCTGCCCGCGCCCGTCGTCGGCGGAACGCTCAAGGCGATTGACCTGGTTCGAGGAAGCGAAGGCCAGACACGCCGAGAGCAGTTGAGGACCAATACAAAGCTGTTCAGAGAACTCATGAAGAGTAGTGGCTTTGATTTAGTGCCGGGCGAGCACGCGATCATTCCGGTGATGTTTTACGATGCGAAAATCGCGGGTACGTTTTCGCAGCGACTCGCGGAGCAGGGCGTGTTCGCCGTCGCGTTCAGTTTCCCGGTCGTGCCGCAGGGCAAGGCGCGCATCCGCACACAGATGTCGGCGGCGCTGAGTGAGAGCGATGTGCGATTCGCGGCGGGTGTTTTTGAATCGATTAGGCAGACCACGCATTAGCAGCAAGTAGGCATTTTATCGAAAGTCGGCATGCGGAGGAAAGACTTTTTAGAACTCATCCCACGACTCAGTTGCAAAGTCACGGGCGCGAGCGAGGCCATGCACGACGGCGAGCGGATTGTCGCTGCCTCTATTGCGCGGGCGTTCGACTATTCCGAATCGATGGTGCTGTGTCAGCCCAGCATGGCGAGTGGAAAATCGCACCCGCCCGACATTGTTCTCATCGACCCCGAGACCGGCGTCGATGTCTTTGAAGTAAAAGGGTGCGAGCTTTGCGCGATCGTGTCGGTGAATGCGGGCGGGGAAATTGCAATCCGCTACGCGAGCGGCGTGAAGCTGCAAAGCCCGATTCATCAGGCGCATCGTGCGATGTTCGCCGTGCGCGACGCGATGCGAACGACGCTTCTGCGTGAGCCGACGATTCGGCTGCACGCGTGGGTGGTTTTTCCGCGAATCACACGGGCGGCGTGGATTGAGCATCTGGGCGGATTCTGTCCGTGCGAATTTCTATTCGCCGACGATCTGTCGACGCGTGATCTGCGAAAAAAGATCGGCGCGACAGACCGCGACGACGCCGCTGCGCAGCCGATTCTGATTCAGCCGACAACAGAGCTTGAGGCTTTGCTCGGCGCATTCGGCGACACGAGCGTGTTTGTGCTTCCCGACTTGCGACGGCCTCACCGATCGGCACCGCTTGATTCGCTCGGCCATCAGATTGATTCGGGCATCGACGCGATTAAATTTCTCTCCGACGAACAGCAGCGACTCAGCGAGGCGGACTGGGCAGACGGGCCGCGGCTGGTTCGCGGCGTTGCGGGGAGTGGTAAAACAATTGTGCTCGCGACGGCGGCGGCGCGTTATCTTCAGCGTGCGACGCGAACGCAGGCGCTGCTCTTTCCCGATCCAACAGCGCTCAGGCCTCACGAGCCGCGCGTGCTCGCGGTCTGCTTCAATCGAAGCCTCGCGCCGCTGCTGCGCGACCGCATTTCTCATGCGTGGCGGCAACGATCCGATTCCCCCTTTCCCGCGGCGAATATTGAAGTGACTTCCTTCAATCGGCTTCTGTTTCTTCTTTCGACGCGCGGCCTGTGGACGTATCGCAAAGTCGGCGACGCGGATGAGCGCGAACGCTCGGTGGATTATCTCGACGCCCTTCGCAAGAAGCGCCTGCTCGACCCGGCCGCGGTGGATCGACAACTCTTCGACGCGATTTTCATTGATGAGGGCCAGGACTTTTTGCCCGAGGATTACAAGCTGCTGCTCCAGCTTTGCCGCGGCAGTGAGGCGGCGAACGCGGACGAAACCGCCAGGCCGAACTTCTTTGTGTTTTATGACGACGCGCAGAATCTCTACGGCCGTCCGAGGCCGAACTGGCTGAGTCTGGGCCTTGAAATTCGCGGACGTGCGACGGTGATGAGCCGGTGCTTTCGCAATACGCGCCCGATCGTCGAGGCGGCGACGAACGTTCTGTACGGCACGCGCGCCGAAGAAGGCGCGCGCATTCCTAGTCGAGATTTTGCCGACTTACCGACCCTGGTGTCACGCGGGCTGGTGAAGCAGGATGCGGGCGGACTCATGCGGCTTCGCTTCGCTCCGCGCAACGGGCCGTTTCCTTCGCTCAGCGTGTTTGCGGGTGAAGAGCAGGAACTTCGTGCCGCGGCGGCGCATGTGAAATCGCTGATCGTCGATCACCACGTTCGGCCGCAGGATATTTTCGTGCTGGCATCGAAGCAGCAGAAAATTCAGCAGCTTGTCAGGCTGATTGAGGCGATGAAGTTGCCGGGCGTGCGCGACATTCACCTCACGTTTCAGCGTAAGGATGAACTGCTCGGCCTGCCCGAGCGGCTGACGTTCAGCACGATTCACTCGAGCAAGGGCCATGACGCGGCGTGCGTGGTTCTGATTTCTGCGAACGAAATTTCAGAAAACGTGGACGGCCGATCGAGCTTTTATGTGGCCGCGACGCGTGCGACGCATCGACTCGACGTCTTTGCGTATCGCGCGACGGGCCTTGTCGCGGAACTGCAGGCGGTGCTGATGGAGATGACGGAGTGAGAGTGTCGTCGCGAGACGATTCGCGGTGATATCGAATGCCAAACTCCGGCCCGGCTGGCAAGCCATTTCGGTATTTATTCGAATGGCAATGTCCTGCCGGACGGGCCAGATCTAGTGCTCTGTCAAACAGTGATTTTAGGAATAGCTAAATGCCATTTACTCACTGAAAATGAACACTGGCCAGAGGCCGGTACCACTGAAATTTCACACTTGGACAAGGTCTCCGAACTGTGAATTATTGATTTCAGAATCAACCATCATTTGTAGTATGACAAAGCCCTAATACTGCGGCCCGCCCGGGTTGATGTCGGTGTTCCACAGCAGAATCCCGCCCGCCATGCTTTTGACGTTCGTGAAGCCTTGCTGCTTGAGAATTTGCGTGAAGTTCAGACTCCGCATTCCGCTGCGGCAGTAGACAATGATCTCGTCGTTTTCTTTGCCCTTGAGCTTGTCGATCTGCTGGCTGACCTGCTGAAGCGGGATGAGCGTCGCGCCTTCGATGTGGGTGATCTCCCACTCATTGGGAAGGCGGCAATCGATGAGCGTGAATGTCTCTTTCGCGTCGAGCTTGGTTTTGACGGTCCGCGGCGAGACTTCAAGGCCGTCTTTAAGGTGATAGCCCTGGGGAAGGCCGCGTGCGTCGAGGCCGACGGATTGTTTGGGTGAGGCGCCCATTTGCTCCAGTGTTCGATTGACTTCGGAACGGGTTTCTTCGAGTGATGAAGGGTCGAGGGTCGGCACGCCGCAGAACTGTTCGTAATCGACGGGCTCCGTGATGGTCGGGTTGTCGCCGCACACGGGGCATTCGACGTCACGTCGAATTTTGAACGTGCGAAACTCCATGTCGAGCGCGGCGAAGGTGACGAGTCGGCCGATGAGCGGCTTACCGATTCCCAGAATCAGCTTGATGACTTCATTCGCCTGCAGCGTGCCGATGATGCCTGGCAGCACGCCCAGAACGCCGCCCTCTGCACAGCTGGGTACGCTGCCCGGATCAGGGGGCTCGGGGTAGAGGCATCGATAGCACGGGCCTGCCTCGCCGGTATCGGGATTTTTCAGGTGCGGCGCGAAGACGGTGACCATGCCCTCGAAGCGAAAGATGCTGCCGTAGATGTTGGGCTTTTTCAGCAGCACACACGCATCGCCAACGCAGTATCGCGTGGGGAAGTTGTCCGTGCCGTCGATGATGTAGTCGTAGTCGGCGATGAGGTCGAGCACGTTGGATGCGTTGACGACGCACTTATGCTGCACGACCTTGAGATCGGGATTGAGTTCGTGCAATCGGTCGGCGGCGGCTTTGACCTTGTCCTGACCGATCTGCTTCACGCCGAAGAGGATTTGCCGCTGCAAGTTGGATGGCGAAACGACATCGACGTCGGCCAGGCCGATCGTGCCGACGCCCGCCGCGGCGAGGTAGAGCGAAATCGGGCAACCCAGCCCGCCCGCGCCGATGCACAGCACTTTGGCGGCGAGGAGTTTCTTCTGACCCTCCATACCGACTTCCGGCAGGATGAGGTGACGCTTGTATCGGTTGATCTGATCGGATGAGAGAGTGATGGACATGGCTTGCCTCGAGAGTGCCAGTGAGTAATGCCGGGACGAATTGTCACGGCAAGGCGATCGAGACTGCGACACAAGCAAAGCGAGCGTAGAAAACAAGAGACGCGATGTCTCGCCAGACGTTTTCAAGGCCGCGCTTTAGCGTGTTTTTGGCATGCAGTACGTCAGTACGCGTGCCACGGGTCGCAAGCTGCGTTCAACTCACCCGGCTAGATTGGTAGTGGAACGCAAGGTGAAGTTCAAGCGGTGCGGGTTGTGTCAGCACGCGATGAATCGAGATTTTGAAACAATCCCGCTTTGATTTTGCCGCACCGAGTGCCTTCACGATCAAACGCGACTATATTCGGTGTGTAATCAGACGGCCTTGGCGGCGTGACTGGATGGAGGTCGTCCAAGCTGCTATTTAGTGCTTTGACACAGTTGAAATTATGTGTGAATTTTTAAAAACGAACGCACAGGTCGGAGACCCGTGGCACCTGTAAACTGTCGGCGGCACCGGTCTCTGGCCGGTGTTCTGTTCACGCAAATGAATGGCATGGCGACTCGCAAAATTAACGTCTAACAGAGCACTAACCTGTTTCGCCTCGACCGTTGTCAGAACCTTGATCGCACTTGTCACTTCATTTGAGCACGCCGCCCACGCCAACCTCGCCGACTCTGCGTCTGACCGACTTTCTCGATCTTTCGACATTGCAGGAGATCCAGGACGGCTTCGCCGCCGTCGCGAACGTCCGCGCGGTGATCACGGACGCGGCGGGAAATATTCTGACCAGCCCCGACATCACGCCCAAGTTTCTGGCGCGCCAGCAGGCGATTGAATCGCAAGAGTCGCAGGTTCCCGAGCCGCAGCGCGTGGGGCGTGAGTATGTCGCACCGATTTATGTGGGCGGGCAAAATGTCGGCACGATGCGGATGAAGCTTCGCCCCGAGCCGGCGATGGACGAGGAAAAGGCGCAGCGGATCGCGAAAAAATTCTCGCTCGACGCCGAACAGGTCCGGCAGATCGTCAGCCAGAGCAAAGACCGCGGCGCACGCCCGGCGGCGGTGCAGTTTCTCTTCCTCATGGCCAACGCGATCGCGCGCCTGTGCTACCAGGAATTCGAGTTGCGTCAGCGGATCAGCGAGATGGCCACCGCGTCGCAGGTCGCGCAGATGCTTGCGGAGGCCAGCGACCTGCAGGGCCTGCTCGAGCGCACGACTCGCATCGTCACAGAGCGGCTGCGCGTCAAGGCGTGCAGTATTCGGCTGGGCGATTTGGCGAAAGACGAGCTAGTCACCAAGGCCGTCCATAACCTCTCGAAGCAGTACATGAGCAAGGGCAAAATTTCGCTCAGCCGCAGCATAAGCGAGGAGCCTGAATTGTGGTCTCAGGGCATTTCGTCGATCGACAACATCCTTACGGACCCGCGCGTGCAATACCCTGAAAGTGCGGCGGCGGAGGGCATCGTCGGGATGCTCTCGGCGAGTATGAAATATCAGGACCAGCCCATCGGGGTGATTCGCGTGTACACGTCCGAGCCGCGTCAGTTTGATGCGGCCGAGAAGGCGCTGCTCCGCACGATCGCCAGCGCCGCCGCCGCGGCAGTCGTCAACACAAAACTGCAGGCCGAGGCGCGCGAGGCAGAGCAGCTCGAACAGCAGATCAACATGGCCGCCGAGGTTCAGCAGCGGATGATCCCGCGCAAACCGCCGCTTATACCGGGCCTGGAACTCGGCGCGGTTTACGTGCCGTGCTATCAACTGGGCGGCGACTTGTACGATTTCATTCAGCTCCCGTACGACAACGTCGCGGTCGTGATCGCCGATGTGAGCGGCAAGGGCGTGCCGGCGAGTCTGATCATGGCGATGGTCCGCGCCGCGATTCGCGCCCAGGCCGACAATTTGTATTACCTCAACGAAGTGTTACGAAGAGTGAACGACATGCTGGTTCGCGATACGAAAGTGAACGAGTTTGTGACGCTGTTTTATGGCGTGATTGATGCGAAGAATCGCCGTCTGACATTCTGCAATGCGGGGCACATGCCCGTCATGCTGCTGCGCGACGGCAAGATCATCGAGCTCGGCACGGGCGATCAGGGCAGTATCGTGCTGGGTGTCGATTCGGACGAGCACTTTTCCCAGCACATCGTCGAGCTTCAAGTCGGCGATCGACTTCTTATGTACACCGACGGCGTGCCCGACGCCCGCACGTTCGACGACCAGATGTTCGGCAGGCAGCGACTGCTCGACAGCTTCATCGCCGCCGGTGCCAACACAAAGCTCTCCGCCGAACAGCTCGCCCGCGCGATCCTGTGGGATGTGCGAAAGTTCATCGGCATGAACCGGCCGAGCGACGACATCACGCTGGTCAATGCCATCATCGGTCCCGACGCGCTGGGGCTGGTCGCGTCTTAGGTGCGATGATGTCTTGACGTTTGATCGTGTTGCAACTGCTTTCTGCGCGTCGTCCGGTTACGCTTCATTCACAAACTTATGCGCTCAATACTCCATTCCCGTCGTTTTTTGTCGCTCGCACTGGTCGGCCTGCTCGGGGTGGGGTGTCACTCTGCAGGCAAGGTCACGCCCGCGACAGCTCAGGCCGTCACGCAGCGCGAATTGACGCTGCAGACAGATTTGCTGTCGATACTCAATCGCCTTGAATCGACGGGCGCGGTGTGCGGCGCGCGGGTCATTGATGCCCGCACGGGCCGCGAGCTGTTCGCGCTGAATTCCGAGCGGGCGATGATTCCCGCGAGCAACATGAAGCTGCCGATCACGGCCGCGATTCTCGATCGGTTCGGCCCCGATTACGCCTGGCCCACTCGCCTAGCTTACGACAGCAAGACGCAGAGCCTGTGGCTCGTCGGCACGGGCGATCCGAGTCTGGGCGATGAATTGCTCGAAGAACGCAACAAGCAAAAACGATTCGCGTTCCTCGACACATTCGCCAGCGCTTTGAAAGAAAAAGGCGTGACAAATATCACCAACCTGTACTTCGTCGATGACGCCTTCGACGCCCAGTTGGTGCATCCGAGCTGGGCGAAGAACAACCTCACGTTTTGGTATGCGGCACCGGTCAGCGGATTAAACGTGAACTCAAACTGCATCGACGTGACATTAAAACCGGCCGCGATTTCCGAGCCGCCGACGGTGGTCGTCGAGCCAGCGGTCATGAGCGGGATTGAGATCGTGAATCGAGCGGTGTCGGGCACGCCTGAGCCGGCCAGTTCGACGCCAGCCAGTTCAACTCAGGTGAGTTCGACTCAGGCCAGTTCAACGCAGGCCAGTTCAACTCAGGCTACTGAACGTCAACCAGAGCCCGATATCGAGCGCGATCAGGCCGCGGCGCGTTATACCGTAACCGGCGTCGTCACGAAGCCCGTGCTGCTTTCGAGCAAGCCGGTGACGGATCCCGGCGTATTCACCGCCGAGGTCGTGCGGACGGGTCTTTCGACGCGCGGCATCGTGTTCAGCGGAGTGACATCGCGTCGAACCTCAATGGAATTTAAAAAGGCGAAGGTGCCGGTGGTCGCAGAGGTATCGAGCCGAATGTCGGACATCGTCGCGCGTGTGAATCAGCAGTCGCAGAATCTTTTCGCCGAGGCGTGCGCGAAGTTGTTGGGCCGCAAGTCGTTCTCGTCTGACGACATCGGTTCGTGGCAAGGCGGCGCGGAAGGCGTGAATAACTTTCTTCGCAAATACAAAATCGACGGCACTGGTTTTGTCATGGCCGACGGCTCGGGTCTGTCGCGCGAGAACCGTGTGACGGGCCGACTCATCACCGGCATTCTGCTGGCGATGCACAAGAGCAAACACGCGAAGGTGTTCGAGGAATCGCTGGCCGTGGGTGGGGAAAGCGGCACGATTCGCAATCGTTTCAAGGACATGCCGGGCCGAGTGCGTGCGAAGACGGGCTTCATCGGCGGCGTTCGCTCGCTTAGCGGATACGTCAAGACCGACGCGGGCGAAGTCCTGATTTTTTCGATCATCTATAATCAGGTTCCCGGATCGGTGAAGCCTTATGAAGAGCTTCAGGATCAGGCCGTGAGAAGGCTGATGAAGTGGTGAATTGCGTCAGTGCCGTTATAGCTGTTCGAAGAAGCGGACGAGGGCGGCTTCGTTCGCGTCCGTGTCGCATTTGATGGAATGCACGATCGCGTGCCCGCGGAGCAGAAGCAGCGCGGGCGTAAGGGCAAGGCCGGGATTATGAACGCCAAAAGTCTCGCCCGGGGCATTGAATCTTTCGAGCTTGAAACCAGCGATCTGACACCACATGGAGAAGCCCACGTCTTCACTGCAAAGCGTGCCGAGCCAGTGCGAGTGATTAGAAAGAAGTCCGATGTCACGCCATGCCGCAAGTGTGTCGCAGCGCAAGGCGTATGCACCGCCCTGCACGAACTCGCCGGGCACCCCGCCGGCCGCGATGCACTGTCTCTTCCACCTTGAAATCGCCTTGCCTGTGCCGAAGTATCGCGAGAACAATTTCAGCTTTTTCGGCCAGATCCAAATCGGTCGATCCAGGCGAGTGAAGTATTTTTTCCAGGCGGCAAAATCAGGCCATCTTTTCTGATCGGCACAGTCGAGGTCGAACGTGCCGATCATTCCCGCTCGCTCGTGTTGATCAAAGAAGCGACTCACCTGGTCTGCGAAAGGCGCTACGACCGCGGCGTCGGTGTCGAGCTTCACCACGTGCGATCCGGGAAAATCTCGCGCAGCAGCTGCGTAAGCGGTTGTCAGGCCCACCGTCAGCCTGTCGAGCGTCCCACTTCCCATTCCCGCCGCCGGGTTCAATAAATAAAGCAGCGGAATCGGTGCGATAAGCTTCGCGACCTGCGCCTGAGCGACGTCGCTTTGATCACTAACCACGATGACGCTTTTCAATTCAGGCTCATGCCGGCGAATGCCGGTGAGCAACCGAACCAGCCGCTGCGCGTCGCGTGTTCCGGGCCCGGCCGCGATGACGCAAATGACGGACGTCGAGGTTCGCGCGAGTGTCACGAGTGGTGTCCTTTAGCTCAGCACGCGCACCGCCGCGATCACCGATCCAGCTCAGCGGCGATCACGTTGATGCTGCCCAGAACGGCCACCACATCGCTGATGGTGTGCCCTTCAATGAGCTTGCCGAACACAGAATAATTTACAAAGCTCGGCGGGCGCGTGCGGACGCGAAACGGCTTGTTACTGCCATCCGACACTATGAAATATCCCAGCTCGCCGTTGGCGCTTTCGATCGCCCCATACACCTCGCCGCGCGGCGCGACGAAGCCCCGGTTGGTCATGACCAGTTCGAAGTGCTGAATAAGCCCTTCAATGCTGCTGTAGACCTGATCCTTGGGCGGAAGAACTTCCTTGCCCTCGGGGCTGACATTCACGGGCCCGCCCGGCAACTGGTTCACGAGTTGACGAATGATGGAGAGGCTCTGGCGAATTTCTTCGCACCGCACGAGATAACGAGCCAGCACGTCGCCCGTGGTCATGACGGGAACCTTGAAATCGACGGCCTTGGCGCCTTGCCCGTCCCAGTTGTCGGCGAAGCAGAGGTAAGGCTCATCCTTCCGCAAATCTCGACGCACGCCCGACGCGCGAGCCATCGGCCCGGTCAGGCCCCATGCGATCGCCTCTTTCTCGCTGATCGCGCCGACGCCCTGCGTGCGATCAAGGAAGATGCGATTCTTGTTGAGGAGTCGCTCGACGTCTTCCAGTGCCCGGGGCATCGTGTGGTCGACGAACTTGTTGACCAGGGTTTTGAAGAGCTGTTCGTCGGGCAGGTCCTGGTTCAGTCCGCCGACGCGTGTCCAGGACGTGTGATATCGGCCGCCCGACATGAGTTCGACAATGTCGTAGATCGCTTCGCGCTCGTTGAAGCCGTAGAGGAACGCGGTGAGCGCACCGAGATCCAGCCCGCTGGCGCCGACGGTGAGCAGGTGCGACTGAATGCGCCCGAGTTCGCCGGCGATCGTGCGCAGCGCCTTGCAGCGGGGCGTGAGCTCGATGCCCATCAGCTTTTCGGTCGCGCGGTGCCACGCCAGCTCGTTGTAGATCGGCGCGGAATAATCCATGCGATCGACGACCGTCACGTACTGGTTGTAATTCAGATGCTCGCCAAGCTTCTCGAAGCCGCTGTGCAGATAACCGATGTGCGGCGTGCATTTGACGACGCGCTCGCCGTCCAGTTCAAGCACGAGCCGAAGCGTCGTATGCGTGGCCGGGTGCTGCGGACCGAAATTCAGCGTCCAACGATTGCCCGATTCGCTCCCGTTTTCACTGGGAGGCAACAGTTCCGGCGACGCCTCAGAAAGCGTGTAAGGCATGGTCGCGGATTATAGCGACGCGAGCACGCCGTGCGAGCAGGCTGTGGAATGACGAAATCCGAAACCCGAAGTCCGAAAGAAGTCCGAATGACGAATGACGATCCAACGCGCATCCCCATTCGTCATTCGGACTTGGTCATTCATTCGAACTTCTGGTTTCGGGCTTCGGGTTTCGCGGTGGGTTTCGGATTTCGTCATTGTCGGACAAAGTCCGACGCCCTACTCCCCCGCCATCGCATCCGCGAGCCTTTGGAGCACGTTCGCCGGCCGGGTTGTCGGGCGTTTGTCGGACTGTTTCGCGGCGAGCTGCGCTTGTTCCTGATATGCCGCCAGTCGACCACTCGCCTCGACACCGGCGAGACGGGCGCGCTCCGCTTCCTGTCGCGCGGTGTCGCGTTGCGTCAGAAGTTGCTTCGCTTCCAGCTCGACACGCCGCGACATTTCATTCATCGCATCGATGCGCGACATCGACTGCGTGATCTTGAAGGTCGTCCACCCCACCGCCCCGCAAACGATGGCCGCCATCGCTGCGACCGTGATCCACGCGGTTCGTGCGCTGCGGCGGACGTGTCGGACCTCCTGTCGGACAAGCTC
>JBBQKP010000039.1:0-21026 GCA_038326995.1 Tepidisphaerales bacterium | reverse complement strand
CCTTAAGGATCACGACACCACCTGGGCTGGCGATAAGCAAACCGGCCCACTCGATTCTGACGCGATGAAAAAGCACGCACAGGTTCAGCTCAAGCAGTCGGTCGTAGACCTGAGCGACGCGCAGGAACTGCTGTACGCGGCTGACCGGTGGAGCGTGCTGGTCGTGTTTCAGGCGATGGACGCCGCGGGTAAGGACGGCACGATTCAGCATGTGCTTTCGGGCGTAAACCCGGCGGGCTGTTCGGTGCACAGTTTCAAACAGCCCAGCAGTGAAGAACTTGATCACACCTTTCTCTGGCGACATATGACGCGCGTGCCCGAGCGAGGCCGAATCGGAATTTTCAATCGTTCGTACTACGAAGATGTTCTGGTTGTAAAAGTTCACCAGAACATCCTCGCGAATACGCGATTGACCACCGATAAGTTTAATCAACCCTTCTGGGATGCACGTTATGAAGACATCAACAACTTCGAGCAGCACCTGGTTCGCAACGGCACGATCGTGTTGAAGTTTTTCCTGAATGTGTCGAAGACAGAGCAGAAGAAACGGTTCTTGAAACGTCTCGATACGCCGGAAAAGCAGTGGAAATTTAACGCCGGCGACGTACGCGAGAGAAAATTCTGGGACGATTACATGATCGCGTATGAAGAGGCGATTAACGCGACCAGCACTAAGGCCGCGCCGTGGTACGTCATCCCGGCGGATAACAAGTGGATCATGCGTATGGTCGTTGCGGAAATTCTTGCGACGCGAATCAAAGACCTGGGCTTGAAATATCCGAAGATCTCACCTCAGGCGATGCAAGAACTTGCCCTGGCGAAAGCAGAGCTGATGGCGGAAAAGTGATTTCATGTAAGCATCTTCTTCGCTCGACGACCCATTCGTAACTCAATAGATCCTGCGCTGCAGTTTAGATCGTCTCATACTGCCCTCTTCATCCACCATGCCCAAGCCCACACAACTGCCGATCT
This sequence comes from Tepidisphaerales bacterium, assembly GCA_038326995.1. Taxonomy (GTDB): domain Bacteria; phylum Planctomycetota; class Phycisphaerae; order Tepidisphaerales; family Tepidisphaeraceae; genus JBBQKP01. Next base: position 20,054 of record JBBQKP010000039.1, on the reverse strand, counting down.
GGAACCAGCTCAAGTCACATCACGTCCGTCTTTCAGGCGTAAATCTGCACGACGCCTTTGCGAATGACGCGAATCGATTCAAAACCTTCAGCCGAACACTCGGCTCGTTGCTGCTCGATTTTTCGAAGAATCTCATCGACGCAAATTCCTTTAGTGCACTGCTCGAACTCGCAAAAGAAAGCGGCGTGGAATCGATGCGAGACCGGATGTACGCGGGCGAGAAGATCAACATCACTGAAGACCGGGCCGTGCTGCATGTGGCGCTTCGTAACCGCTCGAATCGGCCGATCATGGTGGACGGCAAAGACGTCATGCCCGACGTGAACGAAGTGCTGTCGCGCATGAAATTGTTCGTCGAGAAAGTTCGCTCCGGAACTCACAAAGGCTACACCGGAAAGGCCATCACCGACATCGTCAACATCGGCATCGGCGGAAGCGATCTGGGCCCCGTAATGGCGTGCAACGCGCTGAAATTCTTGGCCGACGATTCGAAGCTTCGGGCGCATTTCGTCAGCAACGTCGACGGCACTCACATCGCAGAAACCACAAAGCACCTGAACCCCGAAACAACGCTTTTCATCATCGCAAGCAAGACGTTCACAACGCAAGAGACGCTGGTGAACGCGGTCTCGGCACGCGACTGGTTTCTTAGCCACTCGAAGGACAAATCCGCGGTCGCGAAGCACTTCGTGGCCGTCTCGACCAACGCGAAAGAAGTCAGCGCGTTCGGCATAGATACCGCCAACATGTTCGGCTTCTGGGACTGGGTCGGCGGGCGTTATTCGCTCTGGTCCGCCATCGGCCTGCCGATTGCGCTCTACGTCGGGTTCGATGCGTTTGTCGAACTTCTGCAAGGCGCACACGACATGGACGAGCATTTCCGCATCGCGCCGCTCGACCAGAACCTTCCCGTGATTCTGGGCGTGCTGGGCGTGTGGTATGTGAACTTTTTCGGCGCTCGCAGCCACGCAGTTCTTCCTTACGACCAGTATCTCTCCAGGTTCGCCGCCTACTTCCAGCAGGGCGATATGGAAAGCAACGGCAAGCGCGTCACGCGCGACGCGCAGATCATCGACGACTACTCCACAGGACCCGTCATCTGGGGCGAGCCCGGCACGAACGGCCAGCACGCTTTCTACCAACTCATTCACCAGGGCACCGAGATCATCCCCGCAGACTTCATCGCACCGATCAGGTCGCACAACCCGCTCACGACGACACTCGGCCAGCACCACGCGATCCTGCTCAGCAACTTCTTCGCACAAACCGAGGCCCTGGCCTTTGGCAAGACGACCGAAGAAGCCAGGCGCGAAGGTTCGAGCGACGCCCTTGCGATTCACCGCACGTTCCCGGGCAATAAGCCGACGAACTCGATCCTCGTCGACACGATCGACGCGCGAACCCTCGGCACATTGCTGGCCCTCTACGAGCATAAAATTTTCGTGCAGGGCGTCATCTGGAACATCAACAGTTTCGATCAATGGGGCGTCGAGCTCGGCAAGCAACTTGCAAAAAGCATCCTGCCTCAGCTCGATGGGCACGCGGCGGTGGTGTCGCACGATTCCAGCACGAACGGGTTGATCAATTACTACAAGGCAAGGCGATGATGGACGGGTTTCGGCGCGTGATTGCGGATCGGCGTTCGATCGGCTAGCGTATTCGGTCCCGATTCGCGGGATGTCGAGATGTCTTTTTCCACCGATTTGTCAAGCGAGGTTTGCTATGCGTGCGAGTGAAATCCGAAAAGGTCAGGCCGTGATGTTCGACGGGAAGCTTTATGTTGTGACGGGGGCCGATCACAACACGCCGGGCAACCTCCGGGCGAAGGTTCAGTTCAAGATGCGCGACGTGAGCAAGGGCACGATCATTGATCGCCGCGTGGGTGCGACCGACGACATCGACACCGCGACGCTCGACCGACGGAACGTGGAATATCTCTACAGCGACGGCGAAGGCCATTGGCTGATGGACCTCGAAAACTTCGAACAAAACGCGATCGCAAAGGAAGTCTTCGGCGATGACATTCTCTTCCTCAAGCCCAACACCACGCTGTCGGCCATGTATCACGACGGCAAGCTCGTCAGCTACGAATTGCCTAAGACGGTCGATCTGGTCGTCAAGGACACGCAGCCCGCGATCAAAGGTTCGACCGCGACCAACCAGCTTAAGGATGCGACGATGGAAACCGGCCTGGTCACACGCGTGCCGGGCTTCATCGCGATCGGCGAGACGCTTCGCCTGAGCACCGACGGGGGAAACTATCAGGGACGCGCATAAGCTCGATGTCGGACTATGATTTTGGACGCTGATGTCAAACAGGTGTCGGGTCACGTCCGCTCGCGGATTTGATATGATCCAGCTCATGTTCAAGACCTTCATCAGAGCCGCCACCACAGACCCGGCAAAGGGTCTGTTGATTGGCGCGATGATCTGTATCGCCATTTCCATCGCGACCAAAGCCCTGCCGCTTGGCGTAATTGGTGCCTGTCTGGCGATAGGCGGCATGTTTTCGGCGCTGCGGAATACGGTCGATCTATCGGATGATGACGACTCGACGAAGTCAATAAAACTTGACGAGCATCTTCTGAGCTTGCGATCGCTTTCCGCACGCGCGTCGGCATCGCGTGAGCCACAAATTGGCAGAGAGATCGACGCGATGGCGGCGCTGTATCGGCGATTGGACTCGGTGAAGAAATCAGGCAGGCCCGAATTGCTGGCCAAGATCGATCAGATTTACGCCGCCTCGACCGACTCGATTCGCCGCGCGGTCGAACTCGCCGAGGTGCAGCAGCAGATCACCACGCCAGACGTGCGGGCCCGGATCCATATTACTCGTCAGGAACTCGTCGGCGACATCGGCAAGAGCATGCGTCTGCTCGAACGGACTGTCGACGAGCTTCAAGCCGAAGCGATCTCGCCGTCCGTCTCTGCTTCGAATTCTGCAGAGGCGCTCAACGGCCTTCGCGAAGAGCTTGATCAATCCCTGGCCGTCTCGGCTCGCGTGGAACAGCGCATGCGCGAGCTTGAAGATGACGGCTCGCGTGAGTTTCTCAAGGAATCGCGATAGACGTTTTCCTGGCGGTCGCGTGTAAGAACGATTGCTTTTCGTGAGGTATAAAGGGGCGCGTTGCCGGGCTTCTTTGTTATACTTCCGCGCATGAACGAGTGGATGCTTGAGATTGAGGTGGGGAAGAAACGTCGGCAACTTGCGATGGAGAAGGACAAAATCTCTCTAGGCAGGAGCGTCGGGAATGATGTCGTGCTCGAGGATCAGAAGGCGAGCCGCAATCACTGTGTGATTGAGCGCGGCAATTCAGGCTGGCGCGTGCGCGACCTCAACAGTTCCAACGGCACGCTGGTCAACGGCAAGGCCATTGCGATCGAGCGCCTTCGCGCGGGCGATGTGGTGATGATCGGTTCGACGCGAATTCGCCTGGGAACGCCCGAAAGCCTGGCGGCCGCGACAGGCGGAGCTGGCGCACTCGACCTCAGCGCCGAAGATATTTTTGAGGATGATATTTTCTCGCTCGACGGAATTGACATGGACATGGCGGGCGGGCTTGACGGCGCGGATTTCAGCCCGATGACGCTGACCAACAGCAACCCCAATGATTTTGAAACGACACTCGTTCGAATCGCCAACGCCCTGCCCGGCAAGGAATTCGGCGACCATCAGATCGAGATGTGCGCGTCGAAGGGAAATGTCATCTACCCCGTGGCCGACCCGACGAAGCGAAAAGGCCCGCGTGAGGCGGTCGACTTGCTGCGGTTGATCCTGCTGGTGTGCTTCCGAACGGGCGCGAGCGACATTCACCTCGAGCCGCGCGACGGCGAATATCTGTGCCGCGTACGAATCGACGGCGAGATGATCGATCTGGTGAAAATGCCGAGCAACATCGGGCTCAAACTTTCCACGATCGTAAAAGTTCTTGGTGAGATCGACATTCAATTCAAAGATTCGATTCAGGAAGGAAGCTTCACCGCGCGCGTGCCGGGAAAGATGGCGGGCCAAACCAGGCGTGTTGATTACCGAATCAGCTTCGCACCGGGTGTGTACGGGCAAAAGCTGGTATGCCGCGTGCTGGATGCGAGCAGCGCGCCCGCGACGCTTCGCGACCTGAATTTGCCGAGCTGGGTGAACGACGAACTCGCCGCTGCGGTGAAGCAGGAGAGCGGCATGGTGCTGGTTTGCGGGCCGACCGGAAGCGGCAAGACGACGACTTTGTACGCGCTGCTGCGAACGATCGCGACGCGCAATCGCAACGTGACGACGATCGAAGATCCAGTCGAAATTCAGTTGCCAGGCGTGACGCAGATTCCAGTCGACGAGGGCGGCGGAAAAACATTTAGCGCGCTGCTTCGATCGATTCTCAGGCAGGACCCGGACGTGATTCTGGTAGGCGAGGTGCGCGACGCCGAGACCGCACGCACCGCAATGCAGGCCGCGATCACGGGGCATCTGGTCTTCAGCACGCTGCACACGAAAGACACGATCGGCACGGTCTATCGGCTGCTCGATCTGGGCGTCGAGCCTTATCTCTGCGCGCAGGCGCTGCAGATCGTGCTCGCGCAGCGGCTGGTTCGAAAGCTTTGCGCCAAGTGTAAAAAAGGAGTGACGCCGAGCGAGAAGCAGCGGGCCGCGCTCGGGCCTGCCGGCAAGACGATCGGCCTGGTTTTTATTCCCGTCGGGTGTCCGGAGTGTTTGGGAACGGGCTTCTACAAGCGCGTCGCGTTTTTTGAAATGCTCCAGATCACGCCCGAAATGCGCGACGCGATCGGCCGAAGGGCGACGATGGCGGAGGTGGAGGAAATCGCGCGTCAGGGCGCGTTCATCTCGCTTCGCACGTCGGGTTATGATTTGGTCGCGAAGGGAATCGTCAGTTTCGACGAAGTGGACGAGAGCGTGGGCAGAGGAATTCGGTAAGGGAACCGAAGGTCAAAAAGTAAATCTGCTAATACCTCAGCCGAATGCAATGAAGGTGATTCAGGGTGGCACAGGTACGTAGTCGTACCTGTGTCTTGAGTGCACCGCCGACACAGCGGTGAGTACACGGCTGTGGCACCCTGAATCCGTTAAGTCTTATTCCTGAACTTGAGCGTGAACAAATCTAAAAGCTATCGACCGATCCACCACGTCGCCACCAGAACCGAGGCGCAGTAAACAATCGTCACCACAATCGCCCCACTGATCAAATGCCACTTTCGGCGATGGTCAAAACTGAAGTGGGGAACTTTCATGGAATCGGAGTCCGAGAGATTTTTAGTGGCGTCGACCGTGCAGGCGTTCATACCGACACTATGACATACGAATTGATCGTATGCGGAAATTCGTTGTTTTCGCGACCACACTTTTTACGGCCCGAGTCGGACGATCGTCATCGGATCAAACGGGAAACGTTCCATGAGGTCTGATAACGACTTTGAATCGACCGAAGCCAGTGCGTCGATGTCCTGCTCGAGGCTTCGGTATTGATTGAGGTACAGCCACTGCCCGCCGATCGATCGCATTCGCCCCGCGGGCTGTTCGCCCGAGAGCGTCAGGCTGCTGACGAGTTTGTTGCGTGCGCGTTCGATCTCGTCGGGGGCGATACCCGTTCGACTCTCGGCGAGAATTTTCCTGGCGAGGTCGATCGACCGGTCGGTATTTTCGGGGCTGCAAACGATTGAGACGTAGAAGCTGCCCACGCCGTCGTGCGGGTAAAAGCCGAAGTCCGCTTCTTCCGCGATGGCCGGATCTACCAATGACCAGTAGAGCCGCGAGCCTTCGCTGTCGCCCAGAACGTCGCCCAGCACGCGGGCGGCGAAGCGCATCGGGTCCTGCGAGCCGGGCCCGGGCGTCATCGCCATGACGTAGGTCCGGTTCAACTTCTCGTCGGTCATCCGCACGTCCTGATTGATCTGCAGTTGCTCGTCGTGGGCGCGAGTGGGCACGGGCCCGGTCCAATGGCCGTAAAATTTTTCGGCGAGTTCGATGACGCTAGCGAAGTCCATTTTCCCCGCGACGCTCAGCACCATGTTCGCCGGGCCGTAGTGCTGGTCCAGGTAATCCTTCATCTGCGTTCGGGTGAGATCGCGAATGGTTTGTGCGGGGCCGAGTATGCTCTGGCCGAGCGAATGATTGGCAAAATGTTTGGCCATGAGCTCTTCGTAAATTCGGTGCGAAGGCTCATCCTGATACATCGCGATTTCTTCGAGGATGACTTTCTTTTCCGTGTCGAAGTCCGCCTGTCTGATCGCGGGCCTGAGGAGTTGCCCCAGGTGCTCGAGTGAGCGAGCGGTGAACTCGGGCAACACCGTCGCGTAGTAGGCGGTCATTTCCTGCGTCGTGAACGCGTTATAACGTGCGCCCATTTCGTCGAAGATGCGGTTCATCGCCTGCCAGTCGATGGTATCGCTGCCCTTGAACATCATGTGCTCGAGGAAGTGCGAGACGCCGTTGACTTGCGTCGGCTCGTCGCGGCTGCCGGTCTTGACGAAAAGCCCGGCCGAGAACGTGTGTGCCGAGTCGTTTGTTTCGCCCAGAATGGTCAGGCCGTTCGCGAGTCGGTGTTGTTGAAATTCAAGGGCCATGTGGTGGAATTCTAGGTTGAGAAGTGGCGAGTGATGACTGATGAAACTCGATTGAACGCTATATCGAAGCAGTAATTTCCAGCGGTTTCGGACCGAGCACGACGATGGTGAACGGGCCGGCGGGGTTTGCCTTCAGGAACGTATTCGTGTCATCGAGATTCACCAGGTCGATCATGGCGGTGATTTCTTCAAGCGGCCTTGGTCGGCCCAGGAAGAAAAAGTCGCTCGCGATCGCGCCCGCTCTCGCGCTGGTGGATTCGCCCGACATCACCACGCTGGCCTTCAGCCCGATCTTGGCGCGGTCGAGTTCGGCTTGCGTCACGCCGTCAGAGAACCGCCGAAGTTCGCCCAGAAAGCAGTCGAGGGTGGCCTGGGCGCGTTCGTTGGACGTCCCGGCATAGCCGAGCATCGACGCCCTGCCGCGGAGCGAGCCGTAGCTGACGCCGACGCTGTAACACAGGCCGCGCTTCTCGCGCACCTCGGTGAAGAGCCTGCCCGACATGCCGCCCGACAGCACTTCTGCCGAGACGCGTGCGATGTAATATTCGTCGGTCATTTCTGGAAAAGTCGGGTACGCGATGGCGATATGCGTCTGCTCGCTGGGCTGTTCGATGAAGTGGACGCCGGTGCCGTTGGAGACGGCCGAGGTTGAAATTTTCGGGCCGGTCTTCCAGGATTCGAATTCGCTGCCGACGCGCTGGACGACGTCGTCGATTTTCACATCGCCCGCGAGTGCGATGATGGTGTCGCCCGCGTGATAGGTGTTTGAAAACGCTTCGAGCGCGGTGGGCAACGTGATCGAGGCGAGCCCTTCTGCGGTGCCCATCGTGTTGAGGCCTTCGGGCGCGGGCCAGTGTTTTTCTCGTAGATAGATCAGCGATTTGGTTCGCGGGTCGTCATCCAGGCCGACGAGAGACTGCTCGGCGAGATCGCGTGAGGCGTCGAAGTCGTCGGCGATCATGTGCGGCCGTTGCATGATGTCGGCATAAATCGGAATCGAATCCAAAACCTTCGAAGCGACCGCGGCAGCGGAGTACCGGGCGTGATAGACGGCCACCGACATCGAACGCTGCAATCCCAAAAGGTCCAGCGCGTTGGTCAATTCGCGGCTGTCGCGTGTGCCCGCTCCGCGCAGGGTCATCTCGGAGATCACATTTGACATGCCGCGCTGCGTGGGCAGATCGTGCATCGACCCGGCCGGAACGAGAATCTGCATCGCCGCCGACCGCACGCCCTTCATAGGCTCGACGAGCAGCGTCAATCCATTGGAGAAACGATGGACGTGTGCGGGGGGCACGCTGAGATTTGGAGTGGCTTTTGGCAAATCACGAACCTTTCATCATTGGACATTGTCGAACGAACGGGATCAGAAGGATACACACTTTCAGCCCAGCCGAACATTGTCCAGAAGGTACGTTTTGCCGACACGGACGGTCGTGATCATTTGCCGGGGCTGCGAAAGGTCTGATGCTGCCTCGAGCGTGTCGATGTTGACGACGCTCAGATAGTCAATTTTGACTTCGATTTCGCGTTCCTGCGGATCGGTTGTCGTTTCAATATTTTCGATTTTCGCGCGGGCGAATTCTTCCAACTGACGCGGGTCAACCGCACTATTTCTTGCAATATCCCTCGCGGCAAAAAGGGCTCGGCTGATCGACCTCGCTCGCGTCCTCTGGGCGGGGGTCAAGTAAACGTTGCGGCTGCTCATCGCCAGGCCGTCGGGCTCGCGCACGATCGGACAGCCCACGATGTTGATGTCGAAATCAAGGCCTTTGGTCATGGCGCGAATCACCGCAAGCTGTTGAAAATCCTTCTCGCCGAAACAGGCAAAATCGGGTCTGACCATATTGAACAGTTTGGCGACGACCAGGGAAACGCCCGCGAAATGGGTGGGCCGTCGCGATCCTTCCCATTGCCTGGCGAGCTCGGGGACTTCGAGCTGAACCGCCACTCGATCCTTCGGATAAATCGTCTCGACATCAGGCACGAAGACGGCGTCCACCCCCGCTTCTTCGCACTGACGCAGGTCTGCATCGATCGGCCTGGGGTATTTCGACAAATCCTCGTGCGGGGCGAACTGCGTCGGGTTCACAAAAATGCTGACGACCACCGACGACGCGAGCCGCCTGGCTTCGTGGATGAGTGACACGTGCCCGGCATGCAGCGCGCCCATTGTCGGCACGAACGCGACACGCCCCACGTCACGCCCCACGTCACGCCCCACGTCACGCCCCAGTTTATGCTCACCCTCATGCCCACCCTCGCGGTTACCCTCGCGCCCACCCTCGCGCCCACCCTCGCGCCCAATCGACGCACGCCAGTTCTTCAGTTCTTCGACACTTCGCACGACACGCATCAACTCAGTATAGGCCCACAGAACGCGTGGACCAGCCCGGCCGATCGTCGCAAACAAACGGCTGACGGGTCAAGGCAGAAACGCTATACTTCAGTCATGCGAAGCCCGTTCCCAGGCATGGATCCCTATCTCGAAGAATTCTGGCCCAGCGTGCACAACACGCTGCTCGCATACGTCAAGGAAGAACTCAACACGCAGTTGCTCCCAGAAGACCTCCGCGCAGACATGACCGAACGCGTAGCCATCGGGGCACCTTCGGAACCTCCAGCATCCACACGGTTTCCCGACATCTTTGTGGCCGAGTTGCAGCAATCGCCCGCTTCTTCCGATACGGCGAGCGTGGCTTTGTTAGAGCAAGTGAACGCCCAAGCCGACCGGGACGAGGCCTTGGAATTCACATACCTCGGCGGCCCGGTTCGTACGTGGAACATTCAAATCACCGACCGCACGGGCGCCAAAGTCATCACCGTCATTGAGTTGCTTAGCCCCTCCAACAAACTCGTTGGCAGAGATCGTGACGACTATCTCACCAAGCGAAACGAACTGATCGAAGGCGAAGTCAACATTGTCGAGATCGACCTGGTACGAAGAGGCAGACGCCCCGACGACCGACTCGATCCTAGCCTGGCTCAGGCGAAGGTCGTCGCTCCTTATCTCATCAGCATTCGCCCTGCCGGCCGGCAAGATGTGTATCGCATTTATCCCGTGCAGCTCAACAAGCCGATTCCAACAATCACTTTGCCGCTCCGTAAGACCGACCCGATCGTCCGACTCAAGCTTCAGCCTCTGATGGATCGAGTGGTGGCAACGGGCCGGTATCCGACAAGATACGACAGGCCGCTCGATCCGCCCCTTTCCGATGTTGACACACAGTACGCTCGCCAACTTCTCGCCAAAGCATGACGTAGCCACCCATATAGTTGCTCTTACTATAAGGAGAACAACTAGCCCACGAACTGGACGTTGGCTTATTCAGGTGCATACTCTCCACGTCAAGTTCGCATCGCGGGCTTACGTCGACCGAACAGGCGGGTGCCTGCTCGACCGTCTCGGCAGAAACGGACTGAAACTTTTTCCCTCGCCATCTATAGGTATTTCATGAAATCATCCATCTCACCGGTTTTGTCGCTCGCCCTTGTCACCTCTGCCCTGGCTGCGATCGCGACGCTGTCGGTTCGCTCTTCGCACGCAGAGGAATCAGATGCGCCAACCACCGCCCCTACGACTGACCCCACGACTGACCCCATGACTGACCCCACGACCGCGCCGACAACCCAGTCGATCTACAAAATCGCGTCATACGGAATCGGGCACAACATCGGCCTGCAGATGAAATCGGCCCCCATTGGAATCGACACCGACGAACTCAAGCGAGGCCTGTCTGACGCACTCGAAGGTAAGCCCAGCCAGATTACCGAAGAACAACTACAGGCGGCGATGGCGCAGGTCGAGCGGGAAGTCATGGCCAAGCAGGCCGCCGTTCAGCAGGACGTCGCCTCCGCGACCAAGACCGCCGGCGCGAAGTTCGCCGAAGAAAATGCGAAGCTTCCGGGCGTCACCACCACCGCTTCGGGTCTGCAGATTCAAACCATCACCGAAGGCACAGGCCCCAACCCCAAGGCCACCGACGTCGTAAAAGTCCACTACACCGGCACACTCATCGACGGCACGAAATTCGACTCCTCCGTCGATCGCGGCGAGCCGATTTCCTTCGCCCTCAACGAAGTCATCCCGGGCTGGACCGAAGGCGTCCAGCTCATCAAGGTCGGCGGCAAGGCGCGACTCGTCATCCCGTCTGATCTCGCCTACGGCGACAACCCACGCCCGGGCGGACCCATCCCGCCCGGTGCAACCCTCGTCTTCGAGGTCGAACTCCTCGGTATCGAAACGCCGGCGAAAGCCGACTAGTCGATCGCCAGGCGGCTGCATCTTGAGCAATCTCACAGTTTGGGTGCCACGTTCTGGTACTCCAGAGCTTTTCCGCGACGTCGGCCCACCCGCACGCCGACCCGCACTACCACCCACACTTTTTGCGAGTACACAAAACGTGCGACCCGGCGATTTGCTGTACAGAATTTTGTATGAATTCTCCTCCGGCCCGTCCGGGAGGACATTTTCTTTCCGCATTCTAAGTGGAAATGCGATGTCCTGACGGACGGTCCAGAACGGCGTGAACGGCCCAGCGCCGGGCGCCACGTTCTGGTCCTCCAGAGCGTGTTCGTGACATCGGCCCAAGCGCACACCCAGCCGCATTTTTTGCGGGTACACAAAACGTGCCACCCGAAATAACTTTTTCAGTCAATTTCCTTAGCGACTTACCGCTCGCTGCTGTGGCCCGGGAACAACTTCGCGGCAGGGTCGATGAGCGTCTTGCCGAAGTTGACCGCGGTCGCCGCCTCGGCGAAGCCCGTCGCAATCAGCTTCAACTTTCCCTCGTACGTGCAGATGTCGCCCGCACTGAAAATGCCGGGCTGATTCGTCCGCATCAATCGGTCCACCACGATGCTGTTCTTCTCAATCGCAAGGCCCCAGTCCTTGATCGGCCCGAGCGTGTTTACGAATCCCAGGTTTGAAACCACCGCATCACACTCGATGGTCGTCTCCTCCTGAGTGCGGTTGTCATAGACGACCGCGCGCTCGATCTTGCCGTCGCCTTCGATTCGTTTGATCTCATGCCAGAGCATCACGCGCGTCCGCGTGTGACCCATCTTGACCACGCTGTCCTCGTGGGCGCGAAACTTGTCGCGTCGATGAATAAGCGTCTGCTCTGCCGTGATCGGCGCTAGCATATTCGCCCAGTCGACAGCACTATCGCCGCCGCCCACGAGCAGGACTTTCTTGTCGCGAAAGTCTTCGACGCGTTTGACGAAGTAACTCAACCCTTTGCCGATCCACTGCTCGGCGTTTTCGATCGGCAGCGACCTGGGCGTAAAGCTGCCCACGCCCGCACAGATGCAAATCAGCCTTGCGCGGTGCGACTGGCGGTTCGTGCCGATGACGTAATGTTCGGGTTCGAGCCCGGCCGCGGGCACGAGCGTGAGCGTCTTGACCTGCTCGCCCAGACACGGAAGCGCACCGAACTGCAGGCCCTGCTCGACAAGGCCCGTCACGAGTTCCTTGGCGAAAATCTTGGGAAAGCCCGCGACGTCGTAGATATATTTTTCGGGATACAGCGCCGTAAGCTGCCCGCCGAGTTCTTCGAGCGAATCGAGAATCTTGACCGACATTTGCCGAAGACCGGCGTAGAACGCGGCATACAGGCCGACAGGCCCGCCGCCAATAACGGCCAGGTCTGCGATCGCGTTCATTTCTGCGGAAGGTGTCTGATGGTGCATGGGCCGAGGATCATAGTACAGCCGTTGGCCATGGGAAGGGTTCGCTGGTCTTTCATCGTGTTTGATCGCAGAACCTCACTCTCCGATCGATGCTTTACTCCTCGAACATTCCCGCCGCGTCGGCGTCGATCATCCAGAACACATCGCCGACGGGCTTGACGCCCTGAATGGGCAGCCGCCTGATGTCGCGTGGGCCTTCCAGCACTTCTGACATTCGTTTTTGCTTCGACTTACCCGTGACCATAATCACCACTCGCCGCGACTGGTTGATGAACGGATAGGTCAGCGTGATGCGCCAATTCGTGCCCGCGGGGATGTAATCGAACGGGGCGTAATTCGCGACGCAGCGATGCTTTGGTTCGTCGAGTGCAGAAGTATTGGGGAACAGCGAGGCCGTGTGCCCGTCGTCGCCCATGCCCAGCAGCAGGACATCGGGCCCGCCGTCCTGGAACTGATCGCGAAGCAGTTCGCCGTATTCTTTGGCGGCCTGCTGCGGGTCGAGCTCGCCCTTCATGCGATACACATTGTCGGCCGGGATCGGCACGTTATCGATCAGCGCCGACTTCGCCATCGCATAGTTCGAGAGCGGCGAATCGATTGCGACGCACCGCTCATCGCCAAAGAAAAGCTGCACGCCACGCCAATCGATCTGCGACAGATATGCGGGGCTTGAGAGCAGTTCGTAAAGCGCCTTGGGAGTGCTTCCGCCCGAAAGAAAAAGGCTGAACAAAGTGCCCTCTTTCACGCATTCATTGGCGCACGCGACGATCATATTCGCGGCCTCTTCGACGACAGTCGCGGGAGTGGGCGAGACACGAATGTGCAGGCGGGTTGCGTCTTCCATTCTCTGAATTTACGGGAAGCGGCGGCGAATTTGTAGTGGCAACATTTCGGAACAGCGCAGCAACCTGCCACCTTCAGCATCAAAGACTGTTGGTCTTGTCGAGTCCGCCAAAACGCCTGTTTCGAGAGGCGAATTCGATGATGGCCTCTCTGAGCGACTCCGGCCCGAACTCCGGCCAGAGCGTTTCTGTCACAACAAGCTCAGCGTAGCTGATTTGCCAAAGAAGATAGTTGCTAATCCGCATCTCGCCCGCGGTGCGAATCAGCAGATCGACATCGGGATAGCCTCGCGTGTACAGATGATGGGCGATGGTTTCTTCACCGATCGAATCGGCCGCGATTGCGCCGCCCTGAACTTTCATCGCGATCTCGCGGACGGCATCAACGATCTCAGCGCGCGAGCCGTAATTGATCGCCAGCGAGAGCGTCAGGCCGTCGTGGTGTTTCGTACGTTCGACGGTCTCATCCACGACATCGAGCACTTCGGAAGCGAGCCCTTCGCGTCGGCCGATCTGTTTGAAGCGGATATTGTTCCTCAGCATCGTCGGCAGTTCGGCGCGGAGGTAGGCGACGTACATGTGCATGAGAAACGCGACTTCGTCAGGCGGGCGTTTCCAGTTTTCGATGCTGAAGCTGTAGAGCGTGAGAAAATCCGGCCCGGCAACGGTTGAACGCAACTGGGCGCATTCGGTGACGATGCGTTTGACGCTCTCGACGCCGCGCTCGTGCCCGCGCACGCGTTGCATGCCCTGCCTCACCGCCCATCGGCCGTTGCCGTCCATGATGATGGCGATGTGGCGCGGAATTTTCTCAGGAGGTGGAAACATGAGTGGGAAGGTTAATCGATCGGTGTCTACCGCTGCCGAACGCTGCTACCCCTTGCGACGCGTAACGGCTCAGGCTTTTTGCGCCTGCTTCCCAAGATGATACTGATACGCGTCGAAGATCGCCTTCCACGATGCATCAATGATATTTGGATCGACGCCGATCGTGCCGAAGAAGTCGCTCGTTCCGTCCGGGGTTTCAACTCGAAAATCGATGATCACGCGAACAGCCGCGGCGGTCTCAGCGCGGGCGTTGATGACACGCACGCGATAGTCAACCAGATGCAGCCGATCGATCGTGGGGTAATGCGACAACAGCGCGCGACGTAAGGCACGGTTGAGCGCATCGACCGGGCCGGTGCCTTCTGAGACGGCATGCTCGGTTTTTAGTTCGCCCCTACTGTTGACGTTCAACTTCAGCGTCGCCTCCGCGACCGCACTGCCGGTCGCCTGACGCTGCGTCGCGACGCGATAGTTGTCCAGTTCAAAGTACGACTTGCCCCTGCCCATTTCGCTCAGAACAAGAAGTTCAAAACTCGCCTCGGCGGCCTCAAATTGATAGCCCTGATTCTCCAGATCCTGAACACGAAGCAGAACTTTTCGAAGCATGGCCTTGTCGTTTAGAAGCCCGAACTTCTCGCCCACTTTCGCGACGATGTTACTCGAGCCGCTGAGTTCACTCACGAGGATTTTCCTGCTGTTGCCGACCGACTCGGGCAGCACGTGCTCGTACGTCGTTGCGTCTTTTTGAACCGCGTGGACGTGCATGCCGCCCTTGTGTGCGAATGCCGACATGCCGACATAAGGCTGCCCGCTGCTCGGGATCATGTTGGCTAATTCGTACACGTAGCGGCTTGTTTCGGTCAGCAGTTTAAGTCTGCCGGGCAGAAGGCAGTCGAGCTTGTACTTGAGCTGCAGCGAGGCGATGAGCGCGAGCAGGTCCATGTTGCCGCACCGCTCACCCACGCCGTTGATCGTGCCCTGTGCGTGCACGCATCCCGCATGAATTCCCGCCAGCGCATTCGCCAGGGCAAGGCCCGAGTCGTTGTGCGTGTGAATGCCGAGATTTGAACCGAGTTTTGTTCGTGCGGTTTCGACGGCATAGGCGATTCGCTCGGGCATCGTCCCGCCGTTGGTGTCGCAGAGGCAAAGCACATCCGCACCCGCATCACGCGCGGCATGAAGCGTCGCCAGCGCGTAGTCCGGTGCGACTGAAAAACTATCGAAGAAATGCTCGGCGTCATAAATCACACGCCTGCCGGCCTCGTGCATGAGTCGCACCGAATCGCCGATCATCGCAAGATTTTCTTCGAGTGAAACGCTCAAAACTTTTTCGACTTGGAACGGGCTGCTCTTGCCGACGATCGTCACGACGGGCGTCTGTGCGTTCAAGAGCGCCATCTGCCCCGGATCGTCCTTGGCGGCCGTTCCGCGGCGGCGCGTCATTCCGAACGCGGCAATTTTCGCGTGCGAAAGCTTCAGGCCGCCGACCTCTTTGAAGTACGCCTCATCCTTCGGATTGGAAATCGGGAAACCACCTTCAATGACGTCGACGCCGAGCTCATCGAGCTTCAGCGTGATCTGAAGCTTGTCCTGCAGTGACAAATTGAACCCCTCGCCCTGCGTGCCATCGCGGAGCGTGGTGTCGTAAATTTCGATGCGTTGGGGATCGGCCATGTTGAGCTTTCGTGCACTAGCCTGAGTGAGGCAATCTACGGGACTCGAAGAGAAGAGACAAAAAAACCACCTCATCGGGTGGGCCAGCAGCGTGAGATATGAAAGACGTCCGATCGTCCACTATCCACGCCGCGGGCGGGTGGTAATCGTAATCGGGATGAAAGACTCCTGAGACATTCTGAAAATTGTAGTCTTGCATTTCGTATGCTTCAAGCGTGACGAGGCTGGCGGTTTAATCGCACGCGGCAATGATGCCGCCTACTATCGCTCCTATGGCGCGTTCGAATGCACGGCGATTTGTTCGATATTTTTTCATCGGCTTGAGCGTCGTATGCGTCGTCGCCGCTACTGGCTGGGTCGCACTTCGCTACATCAGGCCCGTCGTCAGCGTGACGACCATCGTCACGGGCCCGGTCATTCGTGCCTTTTACGCCACCGGAACGATCTCGCCCGAGCGTGAATTTCCGATACGCGCTAATTCTCCTGGAACCATTACGCAGGTGCTGGTCGATAAGGGCATCGCCACCACGCTCGGCCAGCCCCTGGCGATCATCACCGACCCGGGACTTCTATTCGAGCTGGAAAAAGCGAAGGCAGAGCTCTTGGAAAAGGAGCAACGCGCCGCCGCAGACTCGCCCGTGCTCGGCGAGTTCGACTCGCGTATCGAATCGAACACGCAGCTGCTCGAGATCGCGCAGCGCGAGGTGGCGCGCAATCAGCAACTGATGGAACGCAATGCCGGGACGTCGTTCGACTTCGACCGGTCGCTCGATCGCACGAAAACGCTCTCAGGTGAAATCGCATCTCTCAGGGCACAGCGTCAATCTCGATTTCTCGAACTTCAGCGCGAGCTCTCCGTCGCGAAGGCACAGGTCCAGACGGCCCGATCGAATGTCGAACTTCAGACACTTCGATCGCCCGTGACGGGCGTCGTGCTCGACCGGCCAATGTCTCAAGGAACGCGCGTGGCGGTCAACGAGGTCTTGATGCGCGTCGCGGACATTGATCCGACGCGCCTGGTCATGCGCGCGGCCGTGGATGAGGAAGATATCACCCGCGTGCGTGCGGCGCAGGTCGTGCAGATTTCGCTCTACGCATTTCCCGGCAGGCTCTTCACCGGACAGGTTCGAAAAATCTACGATCAGGCCGACAGCACGCGCAGAACATTCGAAGTCGATATCGCTGTTGATCTGCCCGACAAACTGCTTCAACCCGGAATGACGGGCGAACTCGCCTTCATTCTCGAGCGGCGCGACGACGTGCAGATCATCCCGACGCAGGCGATTCAGAACGGAAAAATTTACGTCGTTCGCGGCGGAACTCTCGTCGCAATCGACGCAGTTGCAGGCACGGTCGTTGGCGCCTCGGCGATCGATCGCACGGAAATCGTCGGCGGCCTTTCGAAAGGCGACCAGATCGTCATCAGCCCGGTATCGCCCGACATGCTCGATCGCACGGTGCGTATTGTGTTGGTCGACCCGCGTGCGGCCGTCGGTCTGGATAAGCCACAGCCCAAAGCTTCGACGAACGTGCTTCGGTGATTCGATGCAGGCACGATCGAAGATCGAAGCAATCACGGCGACGACGAGACGTCACGAGTGGTGCCGAGGTTTTGAAACACGCCCGAGCCGGTATCGTAGGCGTAGATTTGTCGGTCACGGCCGAGCGCTCGGTAGTAGTCGATCAAGGCTGACCTCTTGCCGGAGATGTCGACCGCGCGGATCAACTCACACTGATCGATGTCGGCATTTTCAAGGTTATAGACGAGTTCTTCGTTGACGACGGACGACCGGCCGAACGTGAAGAAGACGAGTGCGGGACGCTTAATTTGCGGCGAGACGATCCGTTCGAAATGTGCAAGCGTAGGCATGGGCGAGGTTCGATAGAGTTGCACCGGTGCGTTCGGCTCGGAGGTCGCGAGAACACTGAGCGCGACCCACGTGAGCAACACGCCCGAAGCCCACGGCCCTTTGAACAAACCAATTCTCTCCTGGACCCGCTGCAAACCAATCGCGATACACATTGCAACAAGCGGCGCGACGACGACGAAGTAATGGCCGCTCATCCAGGCGTAGCACGAATAGAGAAACAGCACGCCCAGAATCGGCAAAAGAAACAGCCGACCGCGACGCGTCACGCCGCCCACGATCGCAAGTGGCAAGAGAAGCGCGAGCGGCAACACTGCGGCGCACATGCGAAGCAGGAGATCGAGCCGGAATCCGCCGAGCCACGACCAGAGCACTTCAAACGGCGTGTGCGCTTTGAGAAGTGTCATGAAGCCTTCGTAAAAAAGATGCTTCTGCAACGGCGCATCGGCGGCAAGTAGGCCGGGCTCAAACACAGGGAAACCGAGTTGTTCGCCGGGTTGATACATCGACGCGTAAAGCGACCACGGTGTCGTAAACACCGACCCGGTGATTCCGCGATTAATCAGCAGCATCAAAAAAATCGCGGGCGAGACGGTCAGCAGGCCAAGCATAATTCTTTGGAACGATGCAAAAGTTGAAAGCGACTTGAGTGAGCGCAAAACGCACCACGCGGGCACGGCCAGCAAAATCACCGCATCGATCGGCCGGATCAGCAGACACCATCCGGCAAGGAAACCGCACAGCAATAAACGAGGCAAATCGATCGCAGTGACACGCCTTGAGTGCCTTCGAACGCGGATAAAATCGGCCGTGATCCACCACACCACGCCCACCAGAAACATCAGCGCACCCTGACTCATGACGCGAAGCGTGATGCCTTGGAACGATGCCGACGACATGCCCATCGCAAGGAGCAGAAGCGGCGCGAGCGGCGCACGAAGTCGAATCAAAACATCACTCCACATCCACATCATCGCGATCGACATCGCAAGAGCCGTCGCGACCGGCGGCAACCCAAGCCACATTCCCGGCACGTAAAACGCCGCCGTTCCCGGGTAGTATTTTCCCGAATACACCGGCGTCGTGAGTACATGAAACGTATTGAAAAACTCGGCCAGCGGATGCGGCGTCATCCAGAGATGGCCCTCTGAGAGCATCCGCGCCTGCAGCACATACGCGTTCTCATCGTGCCACTGCGGCGTCCACATTCGGTCGTCTCGCCAGAACGTAAAAAGCAAAAACGCCGCCCAGCACAAGGCGATCGCCGTCGCACCCAATGCAGGCCGTCGCATAAACATCCGGACTAACGCTGATGTAAAATTCCACACGACCCGCGTTACGTCGGGCGCAGAAAAAATCATGACCGACAGCACCAGGCCAAGCACACCCGCGACGGCCAGGTAAATCAGATTGCCTTGTAGGAACACGCACGGACCTTTCTCAACGAATCAAAAATCGCTATCCGACTTTGCGATGAGTCTATTCGTCCAGCGGCTTGGTTTCGATGTCCCAGCCTTCCGTCGGGCCGGCCGCGAACGCGTCGGCCGCAAGCGGCAAGTTGAGCTTGATGTTCGTCAGCGTGGTGACGTTGATAAGGCTCGGCGGGTCCGTGGGGTCGTCGATGTCGCGGTCCATCGTTTCGATCCTGACGGGCATGCACGAAATCGCATCGACATCGACAATGATCCTGGCAAAACGCTTGCGAAGCTTCGTGCCGTCTTTGGGCCTGAGATCCAATACTATCGCGTTCGCGCGATCACTCGGGGATGGGAGTTTCTTGACGTCAAACTGAAGGTGCACCGCCTCCTTCGATTGGCCGATCGGCAATGGAAACGGCCCCTCGCCCACGCCGAGCAAGTTCACACTTTCGCCCGGCGGACGCACCTGATATCGAACCACTTTTCTGATGTCGAAGTTGCTGTCATTCAGCCAGCCGTCGACCAGCAAATAATCCTGCTTCACCGCGTCGCCCGTGCGCGGCGCATCCTCGTTACGCTGAACAGAATTGAACGTGACGCGAAGTTTCGCATCGCCTGCTTTGCTCATCCCAAGCAGCACGACGCCGGCGCGTGTGATGCTGTCACCCGCGGCCGCGTCGATGTCGCTCTTGCTCACGTCCGCTTCGAGCGAGGTCAACGTCTTGCCCACGACGTCCAGCGCGTCAAGAATTTCATCGACAGAGGATTCGTTCGTCAGCTTTGTCGCAGGGGTTGTCGCGGGGGTTTTCTCTTGGGTTGTCGTGTGCGATGCAACCGCCCACGTCGCCGGAGTTTGCTGTGCAACTGCGCTGTCGCCGCAAATACTGACGAAAAGCGTCGACACCAATAAGCCTGTGATTCGCGTGTTCATTCACACCTTTGTTCGATTATGAAATCAGATGAACGTCCTCATGAACAGACACGCCAAACAAGATTGGGACAGAAAATTAGTGAATTCCCTGGGCCGCGAGCCATCGCTCGGCGTCCAGCGCCGCCTTGCAGCCCATTCCCGCCGCGGTGATCGCCTGCTTGTAAATCGAATCCGCCACATCGCCCGCGGCAAAAATGCCTTCGATGTTCGTCGTCGTGCGGAACGAATCTTT
>JBBQKP010000038.1:0-21030 GCA_038326995.1 Tepidisphaerales bacterium | reverse complement strand
TTATCCGCACTGACGCGTTTGTACGTCCCGCCGTGCTCTTTGGCGATTTGTTCCATCATGGCGTCGAGCGACTTGATCTGTGGGAGATTCCAGTCGGTCTCGGCGTTGCGGAACATGATGGTGTTGATGCGGGTTTTTTTGTCCTTGTTCAGTCGGTCGATGAGTTCTTTGACAGCCTGGGGGTTTTCGATCGCCTCGAATCCGTCGGACAGGATGTACATGATCTGCGGCCTGGGGTTCATCTTGAACGCACGCTCGATGCCTTCGAGTGGCTGGGTCTGCCCGGCCGGTCGCATGTCGTCGAGAAAGCTGTAGAGCTTGCTCTTGTTGGGGGCGATGGCGGGCAAGAGCTTGCTGTCATCGAGTGCGTCGAAGGTTTTGCTGTCGGCTTCCTTGAAGAAGACGACGTTGAAGTTTTGCTTGGCAGATAATCGACTGACGACGTCGCGAAGTTCGCGGATAAGCAGTGCTGAGCGGCTTCCCATCATTGAGCCGGAGAAATCGCAGAGGTAGAGGATGGCGGTGGCGTTTCCGCCGGTTCCCAGGCCCAGGCCTTTGGTGAGTCCGCCGCCCCCGCCGCCGGGCGGGCCGAACTTTGCCATTTTCCCGCCGCCGTCGCCGCCGCCTTTCAAGCCCGACGATGCACCACCAGCGGCCGCGAAGCCTGTTCCGATGGCGGCGCCAGTACTGGTTGCCGCCGAGTCGCTGGCGGCTGCGGTCAGAGAATCGCTTCGCTTGTTCGCCCAGTCATTTGATTCCTGAACCGACGCATCCGTGTTCTGCATGGCTTGACGCGTCGGGTCGTTATTGATGCCCGGATTCGGAACGCCGCCCACCTCTCCGTCGGCCAGCGATGCATCGGGAATGACGAGCTGTTCCTGCGTGGGCGTGATGAGTTCAACGACCTGCTTAGCAAAGACCAGCCCGACAATCAGCAACGCGGCATGGAACGCTAGCGAGATGCCGATGGGCAGGAATTCCTGAACCCATTTTTGTTGCCAGAACCCGATGATCGGCACATGAAGGTTTTCTGTAGACTCATTGGAATCCATGTCGGGTGAGGCGATTGGTGTGTCCGAATTTTTCGGAAGCGTGTTGGCCATGGTGGGTTTCCTCCGGCGAAAGCTTTAGTCTCGCTGCGAGCTTTATAAACCGCATTGCGATCAAACGTCAATCCACATCGGCGGATTAACAGCCGACGGGCGAGTGTACGATAAAGTCGATGATCGCGTGCGCGTGTCCCAAGAAATAAGATGTCACTTCGGCCCAGTGCAGTAGTCCACGCTCCGGCGTAAGTTGGCCTTCGCGCACCTCTTCAGGGCGGTGGTGGCAAAAGCCCACCCCGCAAAGCTCACGCCGCCAACTGCTTCAAGGGTTCTACGAATTCCATCCGATCAGCCGCATCCACATCCCGCGCCACATCATACTTCCCGCTCAAGAGGGCAGGGGCCATCGCGTTAAATTGCTCCAAATACTTGTCCCTTAGCTCGCGCGCCTTCGCCGCCAGTTCCGGGTCGGCTCTCTTGATTCGCCCGAGTTTCTCAACTGGCTTCTCGGTCTTCGCCTTGACCTCCACAACTTCCTCCACCACAGGCGACAATCGCAACCCGCCGCTCCTGATCCCACGAATCACCACCGCAGCCGCAGCTTTCTTGACGCGCACCTTCTTCTTTGCTGGCAACTCGCAGCCATCAATCGCCAACACTGTCTGCACCAACACCGGCAACTCATCATTCCACTTCATCCCCGGCAAGATCGGCAGCGCGATCCGACTCGCATCCATCAATCCGCCACGCGTCTCGCTCGGAAACCACCACGGCGTTGTCACATCACCGCTTCGAATCCGCTTCTGCCAGAAGATATGCACCCGCTTTTTCTTTGTCGAACCCGCCCGATACGCGATGGGCACAAACCCCATCGATTCATAGAACCTTTTACTCTCCAATAAATCCTGCGCACACCAACAGCAATACAGATAAATAAATAGCGCCATAGATTCGTGCTGGCGTATTGATGGTGGCACATCGCGTGAATCATGGATAGTTGAGACCCTTATTGCCGAAGGAACCGCGCGGTCATCGCCCGACTTGAAGCGCATGTCGCGCGGCCCTAAGCGCGCATTCGCGAACTCGAATCGACCATCGACAAACGGCGAGGAAAAAGAAGCGACCGAAAAGCTGATCCCACACGACTATACGGGCACGATGATCCACGACGGATGGAAGCCCTACGATCGATACTTCAAGGCCACTCATCAGCAGTGTCGGGCGCAATTGCTGGGAAGGTGCAAGGAGATGATCGAGGCGGCTGCGAAAGAAACAGCTGCATCAGGAGCCGTGCTTAACGGGGTGAGAGAGCGCTGTGCAATTACCGTTATTCTCCTGCATCATTGATCACTTGAATCTGAAAAGCACTTACGCTGCCCGGGACCTCTGCCACAGTAAGGCACCGACACCCAAGGCTCCGCACGAAAGCAGCACGAGCAGCAGCCGCTTCACCCAACTCGGCCAGCCAGATTCGAATCCCTGCACACTCGCGTCGGCATAATTTGACAGTTTGACCGCTTTTTCCTCCTTGAATACCGAGACAGGTTTTCCGCCTCGCCACTCGTATCCTAGTCCATCATTTATTCGTTCTTCAAGTGTTACGCGAGTTCCGTCTCGGACAGCAGATAAAGTAAAATCCGAAGATGAAGGGGTCGGATTGAAGCTTATGTTTTGACGCTCCGCAACAACAATGGTGGAATCTATCTGCGAAGACGAATCTTGGTCTACAACCCATTCATCGGAAACGCAAATGCCGCGAACCGCGACACGCCTTCCGTCAACTTCAGCATACTCGAGTCCAGATACTCTCACCCGCACTAATGGCTCTTTGGAACCGATTTTGGGCATCTCATACTCATATCCCGACACATCCGGACCTTGGAGTGTCACGGAAACCCTGGCACCGTCTTTGGTCCACGTATACGAGACAGAATTGGGTGCTGATCGATCGTCGATATTGATATTCATTGCACCGGGCGCCAAATCGCGCAGATCAATTAGCTTGGCATCGACTCCAGAAAATCTTCCGTCAAGGAACGATCCGTGGATGATGGAGTATACCATCGCGTTTCTCCACTTGCTAAGGTGTTCCGGTGCCGTCCCATACTGGAGATAGCCATCATCTTTACCCTCGATGTAGTGCCCAGAATGATCATCTCCTACAATAACCTCTCTCGTAGAGACAAGCTGTTTGATCGACTCGTCATCGATATTCATTGCGTTTACGTCTATTGGCTTCCCGTCTCTTCTATGAACGATCCTTCCACGAAAATGTAACCGACCTTTCCCGTCGAAAAGCTGATCGGTCAATGTCTGCGCCTGCGACGTGATCCTGTCACTGGTCTTGTAAGTCAGTGTAATCTTACATGTCAAGCGATTTGCGCCTGTTCGCCAACTCGAAAGTTCGATCCCCTTCAGGATTGCACCCGATAAGTTTTCTGCGTAGCAAAATGAGACCATGCACAGTGTCAACAACGCAATTACGGGCATGATTTTACACACTGTGATGGTCCTTTGATCCTAATATTCTGTAATACGTTCTATCGAACGAAGGTCCGTCAGAGGCGGCTGAGTGAGGCTCTGCCGCCTCTGCGGAAAGTCCTAATTTTCAACATCGGAGCATATCACAGCCTTCTGTTTGCACCTATCACAGGCTCTTTTCACGGCGCATTGTAACATTTAGGCCGCTTGCAGCACGTTCGGGCAATCGCGGCAGCAACCCGTATTGAAGCAACTCGCCTAAACCCGCCACAATCACGTGCGTCGCGTCGTGACCGCGAAGCCGGGTGCTACGTTTTGTGTACTCGCAAAGCGTGTGGTTGGGCCGACATCCCGGGCACGCTCTGGTACTCCAGAGCGTGCCTCGGCGTGTGAATTGACCCAATCTCCAACGAGCCCGAAGCGTAAGCGACGGATGACGCGATCCCTACCACCAACTTTTGGGTTGTTTCAGCGGCCAATCGAGGAAGGCTTTTCGCTCAAGCGATTCTGTTCGTCTAAGCGATTCTGTTCGTCGCGAGCAAATTCCGTGTTCTTCTGGCCCGGCTGGCGCGCCATTTCCTTTCTTTGTTGGACGAAAACACTCGGACCAATCGCTCGATACGCGCTCGTCATTTTCCTTCCGCCCCGACTTGCGTTATTCTCGCTCGACTTAGAGCTCAGGGAGAAAATGCCGCGCGGAGTTGCGTGGCTTCCGAGCCGAACCAAAGCGGGAGAGATCCCGCCTCAAAATCACTCAACTGATTTATTCAGGTGAATCTTCTAATAGGAGGAAGAATCATGGCAGAAAACAGCGAACAATTTCCGACGATTCTGGGCCCGGACGCGAAGTTTAAGGGCGAACTGACATTTGAAAAAGGCCTGCGTTTGCAGGGCCAGCTCGAAGGCAAGATCACAACGACCGGCCGCCTGCATGTGGCGAAGGACGCGAAGATGTTCGCCGACGTCGAGGCCGGCGCGATCATCGTTGAAGGCGAAGTCAAAGGCGCACTCAACGCCAGCGACCGCATTGAACTTAAGGCGACCTCCAACTACGAAGGCAACCTGACCGCCGCCAAGCTCGTCGTCGACGAAGGCGCCAGGTTCATCGGCCAGGTCACCGTCGGCCCGGACGTTCCGAAGAACAAGCCCGCTGGCAGCCCGGGCATCAACCGTCCGCAGAGTCAGCCGCAGCCGCAGGGTCAGCCGCAGGCGAATAAGCCCGCCTGATAAAGCCCGCCTGATAAAGCCCGCCTGATAAAGCCCGGCTGATAAAGTCTGGCTGATAAAGTCTGGCGCGACAAATGACCGTCAACTGACTGCCAGTCGATGGTCCATAGGTCAACAGTCGAGAGAGTGCTTCACTCGATCAACTTTTGGCGATTGACCATCGACTGTCCTCTAGTCCCATGGCCACTACCGATCCGCAATATCGCGCCGAGGACAGGCAGACGATCGTCTGCCTGTATTGCGGCAAGCCACAGGAAGTCGCCAGGCGGGCGATGACCGTCACGTGCCGCTTTTGCTCAAAGCCGCTTCAGCTCGAAGACCTGATCATCAAGAATTATCAGGCACGTCGGGCGATCAATACGTGCGGCATCGTCGTGATCGAGAAAAAGGGTCAGATCATCAGCGACAAAATCCTCTGCGGTGGGATGGTCGTTCGTGGTCAGGTCAAGGGCACGATCGTCAGTCGCGGCCCGATGCTGGTGGGCCCCGAAGCGGAAGTGCGAGGCGACGTGACTGCGCCCACCGTCGCCGTCGGTTTGGGCGCGGTGCTCAGCGGATTTTATAAGGTCGGTCAGAAAGAACGCGTCATCGAAGTGCACACGCCAACGCCTGAAGCGAACTCGTCAGACGCGAAGTCGTCAGACGCCAACGCGACAGTTGGTGAAGTGACTGAAGTCGCGGGCAACTCGCCGGAAACATTGTCCGGGCCGCGCGCTCCCACTCAGCCGTCTACTCAGCCCGCGCAGCCACCTGTCGCGCCGCCCAGGCCGACCCTTCCGCCGCGCTCGGCCTACGCGCCAAAGCCGATTCCAAAACCCACGCCCCAGCCGCCCCTACCGCCCATCCCTCCGCGCAGGCCGTAAATTGACCCGTTGTTCGACATGCATGAATCTGCTTCAAGTGATCGCCTCTTCAGCACCCTTGCCGTACTCGCGTGCGGGCTCTCGCTGAGCCTGATCATCGACGGCTATTCCTTCGGGCAATCCAATCACGGCGTGTATCTCCTGGATTCACTCCGCATCTCCGACCCGACCCTGCTGCGCCGCGACTGGTTCACCGCCAACACGCTTCAATACCATCTGATCTTCACCTGGCTGACTTACGCACTTCGAAGTGCGGGCTTTCTCGCCGAAGGTTTTCTGATCGGCTATTTGCTCATGCTGCTGCTTCTCCACGGCACGTGGCTCGGCATCACGCGACAACTAGGCGGCAACGCAAAGACCTACCTTTTGGGCGTTTTGATCTTCTACACGATGGCGGGCGGGCTGGGCCTGGGCATGTACCGCTTCCTGCAGGACGGCTCACTCCTGCCCAGCAATCTCGCAGCGGTCACAACCTTTCTCGCTTTGTACTTCTACATATCACGGCGAATCGTCCTGGCGGCGATCGCACTCGGCGCGGCAGGCATTTTCCATCTCAACTATTCCGTGTTCGCCTTCGCGGCATTCGGCGCGATCGGCGCGTATGAATGGTTGCGAATGTGGTCGGAACGCCAATCGATTACATCGTCGATCTCATTCAAACGCGTCGCCCGACGCGCCTCCTTGCTCGCTTGCCTCGCGCTCTTGCCGGCCGCGATTAACATCATCAACGCATCCATCGCAATGTGGTCGCAGGTCGCGAAGTTGCCACTCGATGAATTCGTCGGGCTGTACGTACGCCTGCGCCATCCGCATCACTACGATCCCTCCACCTGGCCCAGCGTCATCTGGCTGTGCTTCGTGTTGCCGTTCATCCCGGCCGGCTTCGCGCTCTGGCGAAGCCGCGCGAAACGTAGCTGGCAAGATGCGGCCTTCGTCTCGCTCTTCACATTGGCGCTCGTCGCGGTCGCGCTGCTGGGCGCGGGCATTCACTTCGTCAGCGACACACTTGTACAAATGAGCCTCTGGCGATTCAGCGTCTTCCCCAAGGCGCTCGCGTGCATGGCCAGCGCCTGGCTGATCGTCAACTACCTTCGCATGCCCGCCAAGGCACTGATCGCGATCATTCTGACCATCGCACTGGTCACGATTGCGTCGCGCTTCTTGCCGTTCGAAGGCGTGACCGCAAAGTTCATCATCGAGAACCAGAACCTGCTTTTGTTCGGCGGGTGCGCGTTGATGTGCATCTGCGGGATGTTGTCCGTTCTTGGCAAACGTCCGAGCGAAACGAGATTCAGCATAAGAGACTTCGGCGGTGCTTTACTCGCGCATCTTGCCGCGTTCGGGTTGCTTACGCTTTGCGTCGTCGCGGCATCCAGGCAAGACCTAGGCCCGCGGCTCGTGCCCGAGAACGACGCCGACCTGATGGCCCTGTCGAGATGGTGTCGAGACAACACGCCCCAGGATGCGCTGTTCATCATTCCGCCTGATGATGCTGGATTCAGGCTCGAATCGCACCGAGCGGCGGTCATCAGTTTCAAGCAGGTGCCCCAGCTTTCGGGCGAACTTCCGGAATGGCGGCGTCGGCTCGAACGCGTGCTGGACATGTCCGACGCACGCGAACTCAGGCGGCCGATGTTTCGCACGATGCCCGATTTGCACGCGCGATATGCCGCCCTCCATGGCGCACACCTGGCAAGTGTCGCGCGCGAGTTCGAAGCGCAGTTCATCATCGCAGCGTCGCGATTGGAAGCAGACGAAACGCTCAAGCTGATTCGCACGAGCGAAGCGGGTCGATATTTTCTTTACGCCACCGGTATTCCGATTCCCACCTCGACGAAGTAGATTTGCCGCATGGTCATCACCGCGCTTGCGCACGCCCGGGCCGGGCTGGTTGGAAACCCCTCCGACGGCTACTTCGGCAAAACCATCAGCTTTATCATTCGCAACTTTCGCGTCAGCGTGAAGCTCTGGGAAAGCCCACACTTTGACATCCTCCCCTCGCAAGGCGACCTCGCGCATCACGACAGCGTCGAGGCATTTCTTCGCGATCAAAAACTCTTCGGCTACTACGGCGGAATACGGATCATGAAGGCGTCGGTCAAACGCTTCTACGAGTTCGCACGCAAACGCAGTCACACGCTCAACCCCGCAAATTTCACGCTCTCATTCGAAAGCACGATCCCCAGGCTTGTCGGCCTTTCGGGCAGCAGCGGCATCATCATCGCCACCCTTCGCGCGCTGTCGGCGTTTCATCAGATGCCGATCGCCAACCATGAAATGCCGGGCCTGGCGCTCTCGGTCGAGCGCGACGAACTGGGCATCACGGCCGGGCTTCAGGACCGCGTGATTCAGACCTACGAAGGCATGGTTTTCATGGACTTCGATAAGACGCTGATCGAGTCGCGCGGGTACGGCGTGTACGAGCCGATCAAGCCCAGCCCGATGCCGCCGCTCTATGTTGCGTTTGATCCTGATCGCGCCGAAGTGAGTGATGTGCCGCATCGCAATCTCAAGGAACTCTGGAACAAGGGCGACCCGACGGTCATCGCCGCGATCGCCGAACTTCGCGACCTGACCGACGCGGGTAAGGCCGCACTCTTGTGCGGCGACTTCAAGGCGCTGGGAAAGATCGTCGATGCGAACTACGCGATTCGGCAAAGGATCATGAACGTAGCGCCCGAAAATCACCGCATGGTCGAGGTCGCAAGGTCGGTCGGAAGCAGCAGCCACTTCTGCGGCTCGGGCGGCGCGGTGTGCGGGCTGTTCGAGGGCGGCGATCAGTATCAGAAGCTGGTGGATGCGATGGCGGAGATTAATTGCACAGTCATTCGGCCGGTGGTGTTCGAATGATGAAGAACGGAGACAAGAACAATCACATTGACGTCGCCGTGATTCCCGCCGCGGGTTTCGGCACGCGAATGCTGCCCGCCGCCAAGGCCGTGCCTAAGGAATTACTGCCGGTCCTCGACAAGCCTGTGATTCAATACGTCATCGAAGAGGCCGTCGAGGCGGGTTGTTCGGACGCGCTGCTTGTCACGTCTCGCGAGAAGCGTGCGATCGAAGATCATTTTGATCGCGCGCCGGAATTGGAAGATCGGCTGCAAAACAGTGGCAAGACGCAATTGCTGGCCGGGCTCATCGAATTGAGGCAGCAGATTCGCATTCACTCCGTGCGGCAAAGCCAGCAGCTGGGCCTGGGCCACGCGGTTCTGCAGGCCCGTCAGCACGTGGGCGATCGATCGTTTTTCTGCATGCTGGGCGACACGATATTCACCAATAATTTGCTTGCCAACTCTCCGCTTACCGGCGTCTCGCCATCAATGCAGCTTGCTCGTGCGCTTGAGTCCGCACGCGAAACGTTCGGCCATTCCTTCGACGAGCGGATTTCCGTGATCGCACTCGAGCGTGTCCCGGCCGACCGCGTTTCAAAATACGGCATCGTCGGGGTCGAAACGATCACGCCCGGAACGATGACACGCGATGCACCGCTTCGCATTCGCCAGCTCGTCGAAAAACCCTCGCCCGACGACGCGCCGTCCGACCTCGCGATCGCGGCGCGATATCTTTTGTCGCCGACGATTTTCTCAATTCTCGATACCGCAACGCCGGGCCTGGCGGGCGAAATTCAGCTCACCGATTCGCTGCACAAGCTCGCGCAGATCGAACCCGTCTACGGCGTCGTGCTCGAGAGTCAGCGACACGACATCGGCAACCCACTCGATTGGCTTCGCACGAACATCCGCTTTGCCAAGGCCGACAAACAATTGTGGGCGTCGATCGAGCCGCTGCTGCGCGAGCTTTTGGCAGATCAATAGAGTTCACAACCTGTCGTCTCACGCCCGTCGCGTTGACCAGCGCCCGCGGCGAGTTACGGTTCGCAATGTCAGGTTACGAATTTTCTATGCGGGTCGGACGCGGTGGCTCCCGTCCGGCCCGTTCTGTTTGTGCACAAACGAATTGCTGTAAATTCTCGCGAAGAAAAACGGGAAGGCGGCCGTCCGTGCCGCCGGGGAAACAAAGGTGCGGCAGAAGCGTGCTGGAGTATCGTCCTCCGGGATCGTGCACGGGGACTTACCGGCGTTCGTATTAGTTATCCTGAGCCAGTGTGTGCCGTCTGGATCGAAGTTCGTCCATCGTGACGACGCGGAGCGCGCGTTCGTGAGTGGCTTCGAGAACCACCAGCGGCGAGACGCCCGCGTCGTGTGCTTCCTTCCACCTGCCGACGCAAACGCACCATCGGTCGCCCGGCTTGAGGCCAGGGAACTGATACTCGGGCCGCGGCGTGCTGAGGTCGTTGCCGACGGCCTTGCTGAATACGAGAAACTCCGCGGTCATGATCGCGCAAAGCGTGTGCTGCCCGACGTCGTCCGGCCCGGTCTCGCAGCAGCCGTCGCGAAAGAAGCCGGTCCTGGGTGCGAGGGAACAGACTTCCAACGTTGTTCCCATTACGTTTTTCGATACCAGTTGTTTCGACTCGGCTTTTTCAGATTCCATGAATGCTATGCTAACAGATTAGATGCTTAGAACAGGAACTGAAACTGGCCGCGAATGATGAACTGACTTTCGTCGCTCGCGAAGCTGCCGAAATTGGTGCTGGTTTTGGGCGCACCGTCGGGCAGGTAGGTGAGGTCTAACGTCATCTTGGCGTTTTGCTTGTGGTAGTAATAGGTCGTGCCGAGCGTGAACTGCGAGAATGAATCGTTGGATTGTGTGTCGGGTGCGCTATCAAGCCTAACCAGGCCGAGCTGCGTAAACAGCTCCCACTTCGTGTTGGGAATGACGTAAGAACCCTGTCCGAGCAGGCCCAAGTCGTAGAGGTCGCCGTTTTCGGAAGTGGTCCATCGACCGGAGTACGCGCCTAGAAGCCCGAAGCCTTTCGCGCTCTTGTACGTGACGTCGGCGTAATGCCGGTAGATATTGCGTGTGTCTCTCCGAAGACTGGTTGCAGGGGATGTCAATGGGGCGTCTGCCTCCGTGTAGTCCAAGCCCACACCCATCGCCAGGAGTGGTGTCTTTATGTTCATTGCGGACTGGTCTCGATAGTCCTTCCAGTCGCCGGTGAAGAGGTAATCGATGCGTGCTTGTGCGCCGTAATTCGTGCCGTTGGAATCAACGAAGTTCGTGCCGCCCGATCTCGCACCATCCGTAAACGCGAGAGTAGTGCGGACGGGCCCTTTATCCATGCCCAGGCGAAGCTGTACGCCTTGCACAAACCCGACATCGCCAAGACCCAGAACATCGTTCACGAGCGATCGATCCGCACCGAGCTGACGGGTGGAGGCAACCATCATCTCACGCCCGACTTCAGACTCCCATTGCCCTACCCGAAGCTGATAGTTTTCCGCCATCTTGTACTGTATATATGCCTGTTCCAGTGCGACTGATCCAGTGTCTCTTGCCGCGGCGAACAAGGTGAAAAATGTGAGATCGGGCGAAAACAAATGCCCCTGAAAACCAAATCGCGTACGGGCCAGCTCGAATCCGTCCTGAATATTTGCCTCTTCGCTCAATACCTCGCTCTGGCTGTTGAGCAGATAGCGAAACTGGAAATGCCCGAACGGCTGCAACTGGTAGTTGCCGTCGGTGCTTTTGAATTTGAACCCTTCGTCCCAGCCGCCGGTGAATCCACCACCAAGACCGCCGATCGCACCCTGTTGGTGCGCATCAACTTTACTCTTAATGACATCCTCATTTAATTTTTGTCGTGCTTCGAGGTCTGCAATTTTCTCCTTCAATTTTTCGATCTCGCTGGCGATCGAATCGTCCGCCCGTGACGGAGAGCTTGCGACAAACATGGACATTGATGCGATCGCCAGCGTGGTGTGCCATGCGCCGAATCTTGATCTATTCATATTGATGCGTCCTAAAAGTGACTGCGACCCATACAACGCGTTCGCAAGGATTAACGGTATAACTTCGCCGGTTGAAATATTTATCGTACGAAAGGCGAAGCCGACATTAATTGCCATGCGGGGTCAATGGTCACTCGTTGGAATCAAACCCATCCCTTTTTCGGGTTCGGACAGCCCGGCTCGACCGTGCCGCCGCCAGTCGTTTGGCCGGCCCATCGTGTCGCGTTCTCAATGATCCTCAGCACGTTGGGGTCATAATAAGTTGGATAAGTCTCATGCCCGGGCCGGAAGTAAAAGATGCGCCCGACGCCGCGCGTATAGGTGATGCCGCTGCGGAAACATTCGCCGCCGTCGAAGGTGCTGATGAGAAGCGTTTCGTCGGGCTCGGGAACATGAAAGCACTCGCCGTACATTTCTTCAGCGGGGAGTGTGAAGTGGTCGTGGATCCCTTTCAAAATCGGGTGGCCCGGCTTGGTGACCCAGAGAATTTCCCTGTCGTCGGACTCGCGCCATTTTAAGTCGCAACTCGTGCCCATGAGCTTCTTGAAAATCTTGGAATGATGCCCGCTGTGCAGGACAATGAGCCCCATGCCTTCGTGGACGCGCTTGTAAACTTTATCGACGATCTCGTCCTTCACGTCGCTGTGGGCGATATGTCCCCACCAGGTCAATACGTCCGTTGCCGCGAGGACTTCGTCGGTCAGGCCGTGATCGGGCTGGTTGAGCGTCGCGGTCTTCACCACGAGGTCGCTCGACTTGCGAAGGTGCGAAGCGATGGCCTCGTGCATGCCAAGCGGGTAAACCTCCGCGACCTTGGGGTTCTTGTGTTCGTGACGATATTCGTGCCAGACAGTGACGCGGATGGACATGATGAATTCCTGAAGGGTTTAGTTGTTGTTCCTCGCCGATCATAAGTAACTCACGCCCGCTGGTCGATAGGCGAGCTATGCACGAGCGCGACACGGCACAAGTGCGCTACTTTACTCATGCCTCGGCGGGCCATCGACCGATAAACAAGCAGAGATGCTCGAACGTCTAAGGTCACTCCTGCGCTCCAGTGCAACCCTCAAGTCTGAGGCGGGCGCGCGTGTGAGCACGGGATCGTCGATGCAAAAACTACTGGGACGAGCGACGATCAATCTCGACACGCCCGAGATGCAGAGGTTCATCGCGGGCAAGCGGATTCTGGTAACTGGCGCGGGCGGCTCGATCGGCAGTGAGATTTGCAGGCAGTGCGCGCGGTTCATGCCGCAGCGGATCGTGCTGGTCGAGCGGTGCGAGGGCTCGCTATTCGAGATCGATCGTGAATTGCGCGAACAATGGATCGGGCAGGACGTCGTCGCGTCTTTGTGCGACATCACTGATGGGCCGAGATTAAGTCACGTCTTCAAAGAACACTCACCCGACATCGTCTTCCACGCCGCCGCTCACAAGCACGTGCCGATGATGGAGCAGAACCCGGGCGAGGCCATCAAGAACAACGTGCTGGGCACGAGGCTGGTCTTGGATACCGCGATTGCCCACCACGCGCACAGCTTCGTACTCATCAGCACCGATAAGGCCATCAACCCCAGCAGCGTGATGGGCGCGAGCAAACGTCTCGCCGAGATGGTCGTTCAATCCCGTCACGCACTTTCCAGCACACGCGTGTCGGCCGTTCGGTTCGGCAACGTGCTGGGCAGCAGCGGAAGCGTCGTGCCGATATTCAAACGTCAGATCGAGCGAGGCGGGCCCGTCACCGTCACGCACGCGGACATGACGCGATACTTCATGACCATTCCAGAAGCGACGCAGCTCGTGATGCACGCCGCCTCCATCGGCACAGGCGGCGAGGTCTTCATTCTCGATATGGGCAAGCCGCTTCGCATCATTGACCTCGCAAGGCGAATGATTCTCAACGCCGGGCTAATCGAAGGCACGGACATCGAACTGCGAATCACCGGCATCAGGCCGGGCGAAAAACTACACGAAGAACTTTCCGGCGTGACCGATCGAGCCCTTCGGACAAGTCATCCGAAAATTCGCGTGTGGGAACTTCCACCCGTCAATGCGATGTGGCTCGACACCGCGATGTCTGAACTGTCGGATTGCATCGCGACGCCCGGAACATCAAGCTCGCTGGTGGTTCAAGACCTCGCACGCATTCTGACGGAGTTTAAGCCAGAATCGGCACACTTCAAACCAAAGCCTTCTGCTGACATCGAGCGAAACGCCGCGGCACTCGCGGCTTGATCGCCCTCTACTTGAACCACTTTGCGCTTTACGGCTTGAGCGTCACGATATCTGGCAAATTTCGGTAAAATCCGTCGTAATCCAAGCCATAGCCGACGACAAACTCGTCAGGAATATCAAACCCGACATAATCGACCTGCGCACCTTTGGCCTCGGGGCGATTCTTCGACAGCAACATCGCCACGCGCACACTCGCCGCACCCAGTTCCTGAAGCACCGGCACGACTGCGCGAATCGTATTGCCCGAGTCCAGAATATCATCGACCAACAACACATGTCGCCCGGCAATGTCGCCGAGCTGCTTACCCAGAATCGACGCCCCCTGAGTGCGAAGCGCCGTGCCCGGATAGCTGCTGACCGTGATGAGGTTGATGCGGATCGGCACGCGCATGTGCCGAATGAGGTCGGCGGTGAAGATCATCGCGCCGGTGAGAATCGGCACGATCGTGATCTCGGCGAAATCCTTGTGATCGTCAATGATCTGTTTGGCGAGCTGTTCGATCCGTGCTTCGATCTGCGCGGCCGAGATAAGCGTCTTGTCGATCTTCTGGAACATGGGACGCAAGGATAACCGCTGGCAAGCGACGTTGTAGCAAGCCGATCGAAATCTTTACACGCCAAAAAGAGCCGCGCACGAGGTAAGCGGGATCGCGACGTGTTCTTATAAATCCGCACACCTAGATTTAAAATACCCGCTCACTTAGTAAGCGGCTCTTTAAAATGAGTTAGCAACGACGGGCCAGCTTGCTTACACCAGGATTTCTTTACCGACGCTCTTGCCGCGGCCGAAGGGCGTGATCGGCGTGCTGCCGAAACGTGCGAGTGGTGATGACCTAATTCCGGCACCCATTCCGTCCAGAACGGGTTCGATCGAAGTCTGCGGCGGAAGGAACGTTCGATTGAAATTTCGCGCGAGCAGAACCAGATCATTGAAATCCACGAGCCCGTCTGACGAGTAATTGAAGTCGCCCGAGGCGAATACTCTTCCCGACTGATTGAAGTTGCGAGCGAGACGCACCAGATCATTGAAATCGACTGTTCCGTTGAGGTCGGCGTCACCCGCGAGCCTTGGCGCGATGACGACGGACGTCGCGTCGACGTTCGTGCCGAAGAACGTTCCGCCGGTGGGCGAAAGAATATCTGAGGCTTCGCCGAATCCTACGGACTGGCCGTCGGCGGTGTTGATGAGCGAGCTGGTGATGCCGGAACTTCCTGTCCAGGATCCGCCGTTATAAGCGCTGGCCAGGGAATCTTTGATCGACTGCAGAGGCGAATTCGGAGCGTCGTAGTTGACGATTAAATTACTGAGCCCGATGTCGAGCTTGCCGAGGATAAAGAGCGAGCGTGCGATGACTCTTCTGGCGGTGCCGGGAATGGCGATGACACCATCCACGCCCACGTTAAGCGCGTTGACCGACAGCGGCGAGTTGACGTTGATACGCGCCCCGGCAAAAGCGACGACATTCATCGCGACCGTATTGCCAAGAACAGCCTGCGTCAGCGGATACGGATTCGCATCACGGACGACCAGTTCATCGTTGGTTCCCGTCGCGAAATCAGCCCGAAGGGGCGGGATGCTGCTGCTGAAGATCGACGCCGAATCTGAAGCCGTTCCGCCTATCAGGTTGATCAGCGCAATATTGCTGAACGAGACCGTCGTTTGACCGCTGACCGACCCGTTAAAGACGTTCCAGGAATTATTGCCGACCGACTGCCCGACGAGTTGCAGGGTGTCGATCTGGCCCGCTGTTCCAATGAAGTTGATCGGCGTTGTGTTCGTGCCGATAACGCCCTCGATCCGCAGCGTGTCGTTGCCCGCGCCGGGCAGGACGTTTACGACTGGAATCGATGTGTTGAACGTGTAAAATTCGCCGGCATTGACGGACACACGTGCCTGCGAGTTACTGACACGCTGTAGATTGAAGTTGTCATTGCCCGCAGTGCCGTTCAGGCCGGTAATCGTAAAAGACGCGACGGCCGAAGTGGCATTCGTGCCGCCTGCGGAGGCGGTCACGGAATTGGTTGAGAGCGCGAGCGTATATGTGCCGATTTTCGTCGTGAGCGCAGCGAGATTGCCGATCGTGACATTAGTGCCGTCGGTCGTAATAAGCGACGCGCCGGATAGGGATTCTGAAAAGCCATCTCTAAAGAGTGAGAAGTCGGAGAGGGTCAGCGTCGCGGTGTTGATGGGCTGATTGAACCGCAAGCCGATTGATGAGACCACGCTGTCGCGCGGGTCAGGGCTGACGGCGTCGAACGACACGGTCAACGGGGACACCGACGCCGACTGTGCGATTTGCAGATCATACAACTGTGTGTTTTTGCTGCCTTCCTGCGAGTCACCGAAGTTTCGCAGGAAATAATTGCCCGGATCAAGCGTGACAGTCGTTGTTTCGGCTGAACCCGCGCCCGTAGCATCGGACGATTGAATGACGGTGGTCCCGTTCGCAGCGAGCACTGCAAGTCTCAAATTGAGCTGACTTTGCGGCGAGAAATTCACGCCCGCTGAGCAGGTTCCGTTGGCGTTCTGCGTGCCGGCAAGATAAGTCGAACCCAAAGGAGAAAGAGTAAATGTTACCTGCGAACGCGTGGTAAGGTTGAAAGAGAAGAAGTCGTTGTCGGCGACGGCGTTGTCTCCGGGTCGACCCGGATCAAAGTTGGTGATGGAAAGCGTCGAGCGGCTGAGCGAACCGGAAAGTCCGCCGAGCGAGGTGGCCCGGCCGGTGGTATTATTACCGGTGCCTTTTTCCAAACGGTCTCCGTAGAGATAGTTAACGCCCAGAACTTCGTCGAACTGGACACCCGAGAAATTGGTATTGAGAAAAGGCTCTAGCAGCTTGCTGCCGTTTTGAGGGCAGGAATGCGAGAAACCCAGCCCATGGCCGTGCTCGTGGGAAATGACGTTTCGGAGCCGGATGGAACTGTTTGCAAGATTCTCAAAAACATTGTCGGCGGTATCGATAACCATGTCGCCCGAGTCGGGAAAGAAGTTGTACGCCAGAACACCCGAGTTGCCATTGATAAACTTCCCGCCTATGCGGACATCTCCGCGGACCCCCGCCAGACCCCGTGAGTTTGTACCTGAATTGAATTGTGCCCCGTCGTCAGTCGGCTCGTAAACATAAGTGATGCCGCTATTTGCACCCCAGAGTTCGATCGCATTGCGGATAATGGGTTGCCACACGGCAGTGCTTCCGTAGATGGCATTCATACGTGCGAAGAGGTCGCTGTTACTGGTGGGCTCTCCGATACCGCTTGGGATGCTCACGCCATCGGGCAAAAAGCTGTAGCTAAGCGTGATACCGGTCCCGCGTGTACCCGTGGGGCCTGCGAAGGTGGTGTTCCATCGGTCAGTGGCATTGAAGGCGCCGCTCCCGGAGGTGTCGCTGGCCGAGGCTCGTCTGAGCAGCTCGTCGTATCCACAAAATGTGCCGGCTCCAGGCCCTGACCCGCCGCAACCGGCGCACCCGCACAACAGGCCGTGAATCGATGTCGCATTGCTGCCGACATCCGCAGACATGAGCCTGCGTTCTTCGAGTTGAACCAGATGAGAGGCCGATCGCATGATCCGACTGCGACGAGTAATAATGTTGCGGGCAAAGTTTTGGGCAAAAGCCATAAAAAAACCAGTGAAGAACTGTGGTGTCGGACGAAAGAGCTCCCCCAAGAACCTTATGTTATCAGTAATGTCCAGAAACCAAAACGGAAAGAGAAACATTCGGGCATTTTTTGCGCCTCGGTCAATTTATCGTCCCGCCGGACAGACCAGAAATCGCCTGGCTGAGTGACTGCTGTCGTCTATCTCCGAAAAGCCAAAAGCTACTCGATTCGAATGCAGACCGCTCCACCCGTAATTCCCTTCTGCCATCCCCCGATTTCGCCGATATAGTGTGCGGATGATCGCTCGATACTTCATCGCATGTATATTTGTCACGAGCACCTCCATTCTGCGTGCTGATGACGCAGCCAAGATGAAGGAGGCCTATGAAGACGCGGTTCGGCAGCTTCAGGTCGCACAGGATCGAAAGAACGAGCTGGCAAACGAGAACGAGCAATTGAGGCAAAAAATTGCGACAACTGAGGAAGAGCTCTTGAGGTCGACCAACCGTTTTTCGACCCTGAGAGATCAGACGTATCGCCTGCGTCATGAGGCGGCAGCTCTGGACCAGTTCCTCGCCGCCGACGCCGCAAGATGGGCCGCCTGGGCAAGGCTTTTCGCCGCCCCACCCGCTCAGGCGCTTCACGAGACTGAGCCGAGGCTACTGGTTGACCGCGACGAAAATTGGCCGTTCAGTGCGGTGGGATTGTAGCGACTCATTGCGTTGGTTCCGCAAAATATCGGCGACACTGTTATCCTGTTCCCGATGCACTCGAAAATTCCCCCACGCAATCGATTGGCAAAAGTCTTGCCCGAGGAGTGGCGCAAAACCCTGACCGATAGCGGCGTTCCAAGGCGAAAATACACCGCCGTCTGCCGAGCGACGATCGTCGGCGGCCGGGTGATTGAACAGCTCATCATCGAAGAAGGTTGGATCATCGCGCTCAGCAAATCACACCTGGGCGGAATATTCGAGCAGCGCATTGATTTCGACCCGAGGCAGATCGTGACACTCGATGTGTTGCAAGTGATCTAGCCCGACTTTCGAAGTTGCGCTCGATTTTTTTTTTCGACCCTAACTTCCATTTGTCAATCCTGAGAAAGTATGAACGCGAGATCATCGTAAAAACTGGCTCAAAGTGCTATACGGCTTCAAGCTGAGGATGTGCGTCGCGACGCAAGGCGAACAACAGGAGACACGTCGGGCCGTTCAGCTTATTTAGTGCAGCCGATCTCATGAAAAAAGAACGGGCGATGCACGAAAAGTTTTAGCAGCGGATCGAGGAAGTCGTGACGAAATTGAAGGAGACGGCCGAGCTTCAACCGATGAACTCGGCGGAGTGTTTCAGGGTGGTGTGGAATCTAAAACAACTCCGCGTGAAGGCGCACATTCTGATGTGCTTTTTGGCATTTGTGATGTCGAAAACACTTGGCAAATGTAGCAAATAAATCTGCACCGGCAACAGGCCGCGAAAGGGGCTCGACGAGCTTTGGCAATTAAGCGTGGTGGACGCAGTGATCGGCACGGGTTGCGGTCGGGAGATCAGACAGCGGTGGGTGACTCGGCCGTGTCGAAGACGGAATTTCCTTGACAATCAGAGAACCCGCGGTATATTTATTTGCACAACCGGTTGTTCAGCCTTGCACAATCGATTGCAGTGCGAAAGAAAGATATGATCAAGGGTCGCTCCGAAACATCCGTCACCATTCACGATGTCGCTCGTAGCTGCGGCCTTTCGTCCAGCACCGTGTCTCGGGCACTCAATGGTAAACACGTCGAGTATCGAATCTCTGATAAGGCCAGGAACAGGGTGCTGGAAACTGCCGACAGGCTCGGATTCAAAGCCAACTGGAAGGCAAAGACGCTGACCGACCGGCGCAGCTTTCAGGTGGGGATCCTGTTTCAAGCAGCGTTTCCAGAATTTCGCGGCATCTTCGCTGAGATTCTCACGAGCCTGAACAACACGCTGGAGGCGGCGGGTTATCACCTCTTGTTCGTTCCTGTACACGACGAGCGCGGATTGCAATTGATCCAGCAACATCGGCTCGACGGGCTTATCCTTTGCGATCCTCACTCGAGCGAAATTCACAGCATGTTGCATCAGATCGATGCGCCGTTGGTCCTGCTCAATCATCTCGCACCCGACACGCGGTACAGCCAGGTCATCCCCGACGAAGAACAAGGCATGCGGCTGGCGCTGGATCATCTCTTTGCGTTCGGACACGAGAAGATCGCCTTCTTCCGCATGGGGCGACACAGTTCGCCGACTCACTTCAGTCTGGAGCGTCGACGTTCCGCGTTCAACACCGTCATGGCCGAACGCGGCCTGGCCGGTAGCGCAGTCACCGCCGACGAGTCGGTCGATTCGTTTCTTTCCCGCGTCAAGGTCGGGCCGGACGGGCACACCGCGATCGTCACCTATTCCCACATTGAGGCGGCGTTCCTTCTGCGTGCCCTGCTGCAAAAAGGGCTTCGCGTCCCGCAGGACGTCAGCCTTATCGCCTACAACAATGCGTTCCCGATGGACGCGTTGTTCCCTGCGATCACCGTCATCGACGTGCCCGCAAGCAAAATGGGCGAGGTCGGAGCCAAGCTGCTTCTCGAACAAATCAACGGCGAATCGAAGCCGCGTCATGTGACGCTGCCCGAGTCGCTCATCGTGCGCGAATCAACCGGCCCTGCACCAAGAGGAGGTTCAGGCCCGATCGCGCGTCTATAGGTACATCGATGTCACCCATCCCTTATCAAGTCAGCCATCGATGAATCGCCAGCAGATTGTTCTGCCGGCCAAACTGATGCCGTGCGAGTCGACCGCGTCATCTATCCCTACCTGATCGACTATGACCCACTAAGTCTACTTTCGGAGGAAACTGCTATGTTTAAGTCAATGCTCGTTACATCCATTGTGCTCGCCGCATCCGTTCCAGCGATGGCGGCGGTGCTCGTCAACGATACGTTCAGCGACGGAGGTCGCACGAACGGCGCAGACGCCCTTGACATCGCTTGGTGGCAAACCGGGGGTACGGGGCCTCTGGCTATGTTTGCAGTCCAGAACGATCCGTCCACCAGCAGCAACGCTCTTTTCCGAGATCCTAACGCTGGTTTCTCATCGTTTATCGGATTCTTTGGTGCGACGGCGCAAAGCCTGGCAGTCGGCGACTCAATCAGCCTCAGCTTCGACGTCCGTTTCACTACCTTACCGGCCAATCAGAATAACGCCTTTCGCTTCGGCCTGTACAACTCCCAAGGCACGCGACAACTTGATGACGCTGCCGGCAGTACGCCCTCCTTTAACGGCCGCGTCGGGGACGCCGGATACTATGCCGGGCTCAACTTTGGTATCGGGACCAACTCCAGCGCGTTCTTCAGAGAGGTTGATACCGGCGGCGTTCTTGTGGGCGGAACTGAAGTAGTCGGAGTCGGATCGAATTTCGCCAGCGTTGTGGTCGATCTTCTTCCGCACAACCTAAGGCTGATTGTCTCCCGAACCGCCGTTGGATTGGACCTCAGCTACAGCTACGACAACGGCACGCCCGTCGTTCGGTCGGATACGACCCCAATCACCACGGCGTTTGACACGATCGTTATCGGTCAAGGCAGTGCCGTGAATCCGTTCTACATCGACAATGTGAATGTCGTGTACACCCCCATCCCCGAGCCGACGACTGCAGCTGTGCTCCTCGGCATGGCGTGCATCGTTCTTCGTCGCCGGTCGAACGACGTGTGACCG
>JBBQKP010000037.1:0-21343 GCA_038326995.1 Tepidisphaerales bacterium | reverse complement strand
ACACTGCCCGTCACGTTGCTCACATGCGTCAGAGCGATGAGCCGTGTTTCCTTCCGCACGGCGCGGCGAATGTCGTCCACGTCAACCAAACCGTTGGCGGTGTCGATCGGCACGCACGTGACGTCGAGATAGCCGTAGTCTCGCATCGCAAAAAGCGGGCGAAGAATCGAATTGTGATCGCCCGCGGTGCAGATGACGTGCTGCTTTGTTTTGAGCGGGTCGATCAGCCCCTTGAGCGCGAGATTGAGCGCATCGGTGCAATTGAGGGTGAAGATCGCGTGCTCG
Source organism: Tepidisphaerales bacterium (assembly GCA_038326995.1). Lineage (GTDB taxonomy): Bacteria > Planctomycetota > Phycisphaerae > Tepidisphaerales > Tepidisphaeraceae > JBBQKP01. Next base: position 21,058 of record JBBQKP010000037.1, on the reverse strand, counting down.
GGCGATGGGCCGTTGATGAGCTTGCAGATGGCGCGTCGGCAACTGTCCAGTACGCGGCTCGAAGCCAAAGCCTCGGCATACGCGCCGCGACCCGCACTCGCGCCGCACTCGTACGCGTAACGCGACATGGCGGTGGTGACCTCGGGCGGCTTTGGAAAGCTGGTGGCGGCGTTATCGAGATAAAGTCTTCTTGGAACCAGTGACATGACGCGTGGATGATAGGCGAATAAAACGAGGCGAAGCAACGATCATGAAGTAGATGATTTGCAAGCGCATCACATTCAAACGGCGACGTTTATTTTCTGGCCCGTCCGGCAGGACATTTTCCATCTCAAATTGAAGACCAAATGCAAGGTCCTGCCGGACGGGCCGGAGAAGATTGCGATTCGTTCGCAAACCCAGACCGCACCGCCGGAATTTTTCGGTCGGCAGAACTGCTGTGTGTTTCCCGAGTAAGCGTTCAATTGTCACACGCTCAAAAGCGGCAGGCGGCGCGAGTCATTTGCCGAATCGAGTGCGGCACCGTACTTTATAGGAGCACTCGATCGGGAGTCGATCGAGAAGGTTCAGAAAGTGCAGTTGATCGACGGAGTCGATCAGGACAATAGGCCCGCACGGAGTCCAACGACTACGCGACGCTCGAGAAGAGCGCGTAGTTCGTAGAGCGTGCCAGTTTGGAGACGGCCGCGTGTTTTTCGATTCACTTTTGAGCTGGTTCAGCGTCGATATGGGAATCGACCTGGGCACCTGCAACACCCTGGTTTGTATCAGGGGCGAGGGCATTGTTCTCAATGAACCATCGGTCGTCGCCGTTATAAAGGGAAGCAATCGAGTTTTGCAGGATGGCAACGCGGTCGGGCTTGTGGCGAAGGAAATGATCGGCAAGACGCCCGAGAGCATTCAGGCGATTCGCCCGATGAAGGACGGCGTGATCACGGATTTTGAAATCACGCAGGCGATGCTTCGGTATTTCATCAGGCGAGCGAACGGGCGCAGGCGTTTTGTTCCGCCGCGTGTGGTTATCGCGGTGCCCTCCGGAATTACTGCGGTTGAGAAAAAGGCGGTCTTCAATGCGGCCGAGCGTGCGGGGGCGCGGCGCGTGTTTCTCGTGGATGAGCCGATGGCCGCGGCGATCGGTGCGGGCCTTCCGGTGACGGAGCCGACCGCGAGCATGATCGTCGATATTGGAGGCGGAACGACGGAAGTTGCGATCATTTCGCTGGCGGACGTGAGTGTGTGCAACAGCATTCGCATCGCGGGCGACGACTTTGATCAGTCGATTGTCAATCACATGAAGAAGGTCTACAACCTGGCGATCGGCGACCAGACGGCCGAGAAGATCAAGATCGAAATCGGCTCTGCCGCGCCCTGGCCTGACGACAATGAGCCGCGGATGGAAGTGCGCGGCCGGGACATGATCAGCGGTTTGCCACGTCGAATCATCGTAACAAGCGGCGAAATCCGCGAGGCGCTTCAAGAGCCTGTGACGCAGATCATTGAGGCCGTCACCAGTACGCTCGAGCGCGCCGACCCCGAACTCGCGGCCGATCTTGTCGAAAACGGGATTACCATGGCGGGGGGTTCATCACTGCTACGCGGCCTGAACATTGTTATCGCCAACGCGACCGGGCTTGATGTTCGACTCGCAGAAGACCCACTGACTTGTGTCGCGCGTGGCACGAGCGTCTACCTCGAGAATCTCGAGGTCTGGCAGCAGACCATGCAGTCGGATGAGGACGATTGAGTCGTAAGTCTTCCATGTCGTCTGGGCTCCCGGGAATCTTCTGGGTCAGCTTTTTTCTCGCGCTGGGAACCGCACTCTTTGTTCCCATTGCATTCGGCGACTGGGTGCGCGGAAGCCTGCAATTCGTACTCTGGCCCGCACGACTGTTGCACGACGCGACGAGCCGGCTCGACAGCACGCCCAGCAACGCGGGCAGTATTACGATCGATCCATCCACACCCGCGGGCGAGCGTGTTCGCCTGCTGACGGATGAAAATGCGCGCCTGAGTCAGCAGGTCGCGTTGCTGACGTCTCAGTTGCAGGCCGTCACCGTGAGGCTCAGCGAGCAGGACCGACTTGCGGTCCAGGGAGAACAGGGCCTGAGCATGGCGCGCGTCGTCGGGAGCGATTCGGGCGGGCGCGACGTGGTGTCGATCGTCGGCAGCGCGGTTACAGACAGGAATTCAATTGGGGGCTACGAAGTCAACCAGGCGGCGATCTATTCCGGGGGTGTCGCGGGCAAAATCAGCAGCGTCGGCGTCGCCGGGCAGGCACAGTTAAGGCTGATCACCGATAGAGATGCCAAGCTCACCGGCATCTTCGGGCGATTCGAGAACGCAAGCTTTAAACGGCTCCCTCTCGAGCCGATCGTGGTCGAAGGAATGGGCCAAAACGAAATGCGAGTCAGTTTGCTTAAGTCGCCTGATGTCGCGACGTCGGGTTTGAAATTGGGAGACTGGGTCGTGCTGCACGAAGACCCGCAATGGCCTGCTGCGTTGCATGGGCGAAAAGTGGGCGTCGTGAGTTACATAGGCCAGCGTCAAGACGCCACCGGTTTTGCGGAGGTCCGCGTTCGTCCACAAATGAACCTGCTCCAGCTTCGTGAAGTGACGGTGGTCGTGGGTCAAGTAAAGTGACGGCCGTCTTGGGTCAACGGAGAATGAGCAGGTTGCTGGTGATGGTAACTGTCGGGTCTTTTTTTTCTGTCAGAAGTTATTTCTCTTTGTGAGGAATCTGGTCGATCAACTCTAATAATTTCCGGGCGAGTTTGCGAAAAGGTAGTGTCGCCCTGCCTGGACCCGTACACTGTCTCTCCCCGTGACCGCAGCCCCAACTGACCCTTCGCAGCCCCAATCGATCAACGGTGCAAATGCCGATTCGAATTCGCGGACACCGCTGCTGTTCTGGATTTTATCGGCCGCGTTGGTTTTGTATGTGGCACTGTGTGTGGGCAATCGAGATATCATTCCCGAGGCAGACGCGTGGGAGCATCACCGCGTAATTGTGACGCTGTCGAAGGAATTGTGGAACCCGGGAAACCCGACCTACGCGACGGCAGACAGTTCGATCCGATATTCGCCGTACTTTTTGTCGCAGGCTCTTTTCGTCCGCTGGACGGGGATCGACGCCTATCACGTTCTGGGTTTTGTGGCGGTGCTTAATACGGCACTGCTATGCTTCGCGGTCCGCGGACTGATGGCGGCGTGGGGCGAGCTTAGATCAACCGGCGTCGCACTGCTCTTCATGATGTCGCTCTACGGCATCGCACCGGGCTATGCCGGCTCGTTCGCGCTTGCGGACCTTCCGTGGCACCAGGTCAATCCGTCCGCGTTCGCGTTCGCGCTGCTGTTGATTGCGCTGACTCAGATCAAACGCATCAGCGACAGAACGACCTCGCCCATTGCGGGCTGGCTCATCGTCGCGGTCGGATTGATTTTGCCGCTCTTGGATCATGCGATGACGGGCGCATTTGGCGCGATGGCGGCAGGACTGACGGCAATCTATCTGCGAAAGAGCAAGCTGCTGATCGGCGCGGTGGTGTGTGTGGTGATCGCTGTGGCGGTCGCGCTGGCCTGGCCGTGGTATTCGTTCAAAGAGGCGCTGACTGCACGCAGAGATGTTGATTACTGGTTCAATCACCTGATTCTGAGCTACATGTTTTTGTACTGGTGCATGCCGGCAATGTTGCTGTCGGTTGTGAGTTTGTTCTCGCGAGACAGACCGGCCGTGCGGTATCTGCTGCTCATCGGCTGGTCTGGAATGGTGTTCGCGCTGATCTCGATCCTTCTTCGCTCGCCGACGTTCGCGCGGTTTCCAATGCCCTCGACGACATTTCTGCAACTCGCGATCGCGGTGATGGCGTATCAGTTCGGCGTGCTTTCGGTGTCGCGCTGGCCGGCGTATGTGCTGGCGATCGCCCGAGGCGGCGAAGACGCCGTCAGGCCGCTGCTTCAGTTTATCGTGCTCGCAGGCCTGTTGTACGGCCTTATCCCGCAGGCGTTCGCCGTCATCACTCAGCCGTTTCTCGCCCGGCACATCACCTCACACTTCAAAACAATCCAGGACCAGCAGCTTCACCTCTTGCCGCTCTATAAAGAGGTGCTTAAAAACATCGGCGAGAAAGACGTGGTCATGGCACAGCCGGTGACGGCCTGGCCCGTGCCCAGCGTCCGCGGCCGCATCGTCAGTGCGCTTCATTACGAACTTTACACGTTCGATCAGCCGCGTCGTGATGCGGACGTGAAGGAGTTTTTCGATCCCGACACGAGCGACGAACGCCGGTTGGAATTGGTGCAATTTTATAACGCGAAATGGATTCTGATTGACGAGCGGGTGACCAGCCAGCGTTTGATCGACACGCTCGCGCAGGGCCAGCCGATCGTCGCACGGGCCGGGCCGTTCGTGTTGCTGCGGGCTCCGGGGAATTGAGCGATCTGTTTTGTAAATCTCGCGTAAGGACGGGCCGGAACGAACTGGATGCGTTTAGCTCAAATGTTATCGTAACACTTCACTTGTTTGCCGTGGATTCGTAGTTTTTTTGTGCCACGGTTAAGTAAACGTAGCTGTAGATAAAGGGAGCAAACCGACACACAGCTTTGAATGCAGAGATGTGGCACCGTGCAACTCAATAAAATTAATTGCCTTCGGCAGAAATATTACGTGTTATCATTTATCAAAAGTTGCTAGGCAGTTGATTCATTGCGCCGGTTTGTGTCCCATATAAATCGATGCCCGATCCTGTAATAACACCCTCGCCCGCACCCGCGCCGGCCTATATGAAGCCGATCCAGACTTTGGCTGTGCTTGGTTTGGGTTTGCTCGGCGGGTCGATGGGATTGGCGGCGATCGCGAACCGCGTTGCGGTGCACGTGGTCGGCTGGTCGCATCGTCGCGAGACGCGCGATACCGCGCTGGCCCGCCGGGCGGTGCACAGCATTTGTGAAACGCCCGAGCAGGCGGTCGGCGGGGCGGACATGGTCGTGCTCGCCACGCCGATTGATGCGATGCCCGACCTGATGAAAAAGATCGCCCCGGCACTGGTTCGCGGCACGCTCGTCACCGATGTCGGCAGCACCAAGCGTCGCGTCGTGACGGCGGCGGCGGAGTTGTTGCCGCGTCATGTCTTGTTTTGCGGAAGTCATCCGATGGCGGGCGGAGAGAAAGGCGGCATCGCGCAGGCGCGTGTCGATCTGTTCCAGGGCCAGCTCGCGATTCTCACGCCGATTGAATCGACCGACCCGCGCGCGATTCATTTGTTCGAGCAGTTTTATTTGTCGCTGGGAATGCGTGTGGCGCGGATGAGGCCCGACACGCACGACAGGCGAATCGCGATGGTCTCGCACATGCCTCACGTCGTCGCCGCCGCGATCGTCGGCGCACAGGCAGACAGCAGTCAGAGCCTGGCCGGGCCCGGTTATCGCGATGCGACTCGAATCGCGATGGGCGATCCGTCTTTATGGGCGGACATCGTTTTAGACAACCGCGATAATTTTCTGCACGCGCTGGGACGGGTAAGTGATGAACTGCAACTTGTGAAACAGCTGGTAAACAGCGGAGATCGCAGGTCGCTTCTCGCGTGGCTAGAAGAGAATGCAAAGACGCGGAAAGAAGTGTTGTGAGGGCAACTCGTGCGTCGTCACGTCAAATTCTGCGGTTGTCGTTTGTTCTGGAACGAGCCGGAACGTCGGGGGGTGGTTTTGGGTTAAAGTCGGCTAGCCGCTCAATCACGGTCGCGGCTCTTCAAACCAGAATCAGCATTCTGTCCAATGACCGGTCACTTGAACGCGGCAAACTTTATTGCATCTTCGCGAGCATCACGATCGGGCCCGTCGGGCCGGTCCGCGCGACATCGCTGATCGGCTCCAAACTCACGGCGACGGCCTGAATGCCCGTAAGGTTCAGCGGCGCTCGCGTGGAAATGATCGCGCGACCGACACTAATGCCAGCGTTCTCGCCAGCGTTCTCGCCTTCGCCCGTCTCCAATTTGAACGTGCCCAGTGAGACCGGCCCGGCAGGGTCGGTGACGAACCAAAGCTCGTACGTCTTGCCCGCGGGCAACGCCTGGAGATTGTTCGCGGAAAACGTCAACGACTTCGCCTCTGCGTCCCAAAGAAGTTTGCCCACCGCGCCGGGCATCTCCTTCGTCCCCGCCACCTCGACCGTCTGCACCCCCGGCGCAGACACCAATCTGATCGTCTGGTCCGACGCACGAATTCGCCCCTCCATTGACTGAATCAGCACCGATTGTTCAGCGAGCCGCTTCTCTTGCTCGCCCAAGGCTTGCTGAATCACGTTGATCGTGCCGCTGATCGACTGAGTTTGCTGCGTCAATGCCTCTGCCTGCTCTGTTAATTGTTGCGACTGCTCGATCAGTACTCCGCATTGCTGTTCGACCGCGGCCTGTTGTTTTAGGAGTAGTTCGGACTGGGCTTCATCAAACCTCGCAAGTTTCGAGTCGAAGGTCGCGCGCGACAGCAAGTACGAACCAACAGAGAGCGCCGCCGCGACCGAGGCCGCCAGTACTGCAGAACGCCAATACGGAAATCTCGTCAGCCTCGAACCGGCCGTTTCACCAGTGACGGGCTTTGTGGAATCAGACAACACAGAAACCCTCGGCCGAGATGGAACTGAATTGGCGACGTTGTGGTTCGACGGCGCGGGCCGATCCGTTCGGGCGGGCTTTGTCGCTTCGGACTTGACGGTCTGCTTGTTGCTCGAGGCCTTACTCGTCTTCAACATTTTAAGTTCAAGTCGCTCCCACATCTCTGCTGGCGGCGTGACAGGCTCAAGCGACTCCAGAAGCGACATGACGACCAATCGCGCTTCTTCCAGCGCCGCCTGCGCTTCAGGATCGCCCGAAGCAAGCCACTCTTCGACGGCCTGGCTATCGACAGGATCAATCGCGTCTGCGGCGTAAAGCAGCATGAGCTCGTGCAGATCTTTTGGAATTTCGTTGCTGGTCATACGAGACTCTTTCCATCCCTGATACGTAAGTGATCCCTCATACGGATCAAACCGCGCCTGATTCTGCCTTTGACCGTTCCCAAAGGTTCACCCAACTTTTCAGCGATTTCCTGGTGCGATAACCCGCCGTAATACGCCGACTCGATCGCCAGGCGCTCGTCGGGCGGCAAGCAGTCAACCACCGCCCGCATCCTATCGGCTTCTTCGCTCTGCTCTGCCCTGTCTGTCGGACGCGAATTTGCCGTCAGCAGACTTTCGTCCTGCGCATCGAGCCGGGCCACTTCACGCCGCGGTCCCGACTTGCGCTGCCTAAGTCTGTCCAGAGACCGGCTCCGCGTGAGAATCAACAGATACGATTTGACGTGACCACGCTCGGCCGAATACAGCCCTGATTTACGAAACAGCTCCATGAAGGCGTCATTCACGACTTCCTCGGCCTCATCGGGCCTGCTCAGAATTTTTCTCGACAGCGCCAACATGATCGGCGAGTAACGGTCGAACAAAATACGGACGGCGGCGTCGCCTTCGCGGGCAATCAACGCCACCAACTCGATATCCGTTCGCTCATCCATCACCCAAATGATACTAGGAGAGAGTAGGGTGGCTTGCCAAGGCGCACATCAGGGATTCACCTACACAAGCGATTCGCCATCACTCCCAGTGTCGCGCAAGTGCTCTGTCGCTTCTCGATTTTTCGCAAAAAATAAAAACGCGAGACAAATCAAACACCAGCTACAAAAGCGTCGCCTTTCCGAGTTTAGCCGCCAGCTTGCTGACGCTTCGTTAACCCCGACCTGCACATTAATCGCCAGCAAGCTGGCGGCTACGCGGGATCGCGCTTACTCCGTCGCACCCCAGCCGTCGAACTTTTGGCATGCGCGTCCAAACCCTCTGCCGACGCGATCAATTCGATCGAGCCCGCATCCTTGCTCAGCCCGCTCTTCGTATACCGCACCGTGCCCGTTCGCTTTAGAAATTCATAAACACTGATGCCGCCCGCAAATCGCGCCGTCGTGTTCGTGGGCAGACAATGGCTCGGCCCGGCCAGATAATCGCCCGCCGCGACGGGCGAAAACGCGCCGATGAAAATTGCGCCCGCGTTCTTCAGCTTCGATAACACATCCTTTTCATCGCGCACCTGCACGCTCACGTGCTCTGCCGCGAAGTCGTTCGCCAGTTCGATCAGCGCGTCCATCGAAGGGTGTGTGATGATCGCACTGCCCGATTCCAGAGCGCGAACGATCGCCGCCTCACGTGACAAATGTTTGAGCTGCTCGTCGATCTCCTGCTTCACCGCGTCGGCCAGTGCGTGCGATGTCGTAAGCAAAAAGCAAAGGCCCGGATCGTGCTCCGCCTGTGCCAAAAGATCCGCCGCGACGGACGCCGCGTCTGCCGTATCGTCCGCGAGAATCACGATCTCGCTGGGCCCGAAAAATCCGTCGATGCCGACTGCGCCAAAGACCATCCGCTTCGCCGCCTGCGCGTAGAGATTTCCGGGCCCGGCGATCTTGTCGACCCGCGTAATCGTCTTCGTGCCGATCGCCATCGCAGCAATCGCCGCCGCCCCGCCGACGCGAAACACCCTCTTGATCCCCAGTTCATGCGCCGCCGCCAAAAGCAGATCGCCGCCCTCTTTTTTGCTGTTCTGATTCCTGGGCGGCGTGCACACCACCAATCGCTTCACGCCCGCAACTTGGGCCGGCACCGCGAGCATGATGAGCGAACTCGGATAGCTCGCCTTCCCGCCCGGCACGTACAAGCCGACGTTCTCGATCGGCGTGAACTTCAGCCCGAGCTCCACGCCGTCGCGTGCAAGCACACCAACTTCTCTGGGCATGATGTGCGTTTGATACTCCCGCACCTGCGCGATCGACCGCCTGAGCGCGGCCAGTAAATCAGCCGGCGTTTGCGCAGCGGCCTTCGCCAGTTCATCCGCCTCGACAACGAGATCGCTCTCCTGAAATGCGGCATCATCAAACCGACGCGCCGCGTCCACTAGCGCAACATCGCCTCGCCCGGCCACGTCGTTAATGACCGACTCGACCACGCTCTGCACCCGCGCGAATTCGCCGTCTTTACTGGTGAGTTTGCCGACATCCAGACGCAAGCGGCGCAGGATTTCGTCTGCCGCTTCCTTTCCGTCAGGGGTCGTGTAATTGATCGTCGGAATCATGATCCGACTGTAGGCGGCTTGTGACAAAGGTGCGAGGGGCGTAGTCTCGATCGCGACATGCGCATTTTGCAGATCAGGTCGGAGGACATGGACATCGACACGGCGGCGGCCGCGCGCGATGCGCTCGCGCCGGGCGATGCGGTTCATGATCGCAATGTGCAAACGAACTGGACGTCGATTCTTCGAGAGGCCGCCTCACTGAGACAGGCCAGCATCCACTTCGACGCCATCTACGCCTACGGCGCCTCAGCCATCCGCGCTGCGGGACTTTTTCCAAAACGCCTGACGATCAATCATCCCGGACTGTTTGATCCTCAACATATTCGTTCACGAGCTGACGCCAATGCGAGTCAAGACCAGGATGTCATAGCCCCGCCGATCGTCTCGCAGTCGCGTGACGAACTGCGAACAAAGCTCGGCATTCCGCTGGATCTCAAGATCATCGTCGCCCCCGGCACGAGCAGCCGCGATTGCGGACACCGACTCGCCGTCCACGCCGCGGGCCTGGCAAATTGCGTGGACCCGAAGATCAAGCTGCTCGTCTGGGGACAAGGCGTTGAAGCGCCGCCGATCATCAGACTCAGCCGCGCCGCACAGTCGGCCCACCTCATCACCCGGCCGTTCACGTCGTGGCAAGAGCTCATTGCCCTCGCCGACGCCGCCCTTTATTGCGGCATGGCACCGATCGAAAAATTGCCACTGCGAATGGTGCGTGAACGTTCGATGCCCGTCGTAATGACCAGCAAATCTCAGGCAGGATCTCTGACTTTCGAACCGGGAAAAATTCGGCTCGCCGAGGCCCGCGCGCCGCGCTTCATCGCCAAGGCCATGTATCAGGCGCTGACTTCAGTCCTTCCCGAGGTTCGACATGGAGATTCTTGAAGGCCGAATTTCAGTGCTGGCGGCACTGCGAGCGCGGTCTCGCCGCTTCGAGGTGATCCTGCTCAAGCACGGCATGCACCGCGAAGCGGAAGAGGTCTCGGAAATCACCGCCATCGCAGAAATGCTGCAGATTCCAATCAAGCTCTGCGACCTTCGCGAACTCGATTCCATGGCCCACGGCCTGTCGCACGGCGGCGTCCTCGCACGCGTTTCGCCCGTCGCACGATGGACCGTCGGCGAAATTGCGCACAAGCTGCAATCCGCCAGCCACGCGCCCTTGCTCGTGCTGCTCGAAGGCGTCGACGATGCTCGAAATCTCGGCTTCGTCATCCGCACCGCTGAGGCCATGGGCGTCGACGCACTGCTCGTCAAAAAACATTTGTGGGATCTCGATCCCACCGAAATCGCCCGGCCCGCAAGCGGCGCCTACGAACGCCTTCCGCTCGTTCAGGTTCAGGAAATTTCCGAACTCAAGGAAATCAAAAAGCTCGGCGTGCGGTTCTATGGATGCCTCGCAAAAGCAAAACGCACGATGCACGACATCAAACTCGCCGGGCCTTCACTCATCGCCATCGGCGGCGAAAAACGCGGGCTCAGCGGGGCCATGCGAGAAGTGTGCGACCGGCTCATCACCATTCCCACTTTGGGCGGCGCGAGCAGCCTGAGCCTCTCACACGCGTCGGCGATCGTCATCGCCGAGGCCGCAAGGCAACGCCGATCGCCCGCGCAAGCAATCTCAACAGAAGACGCAGTCGAAAAGGGCCAAGAGTAATTAAATAACGCTGCACCGGCGAGGCTTCATTCCGCCCGTCCGGCAGGACATTTTCGTTCGTTTGAACAAACATATTGCTAGGCGTCTAGTCCGGATTTGCGAGAGTGACAAACGCCAGAGCGTTACAACCGTTTCGCATCTCACACTTCGCACGCCCGGCACGTCCGATACATCGAATGGGTCGATTAATTTCTTGACGCAACTGGCCGCGAATCGAATGCGAGTCATGTTTGAGGCATGGTGAATCTCACTTGCAGTCGTCGTGATCGAATCGTAAGGGTGTCGTCCGGCTCAGTCCTGATCTATGCGACCTTCTCACTCATACTGATCCTGGGAATCTGCGTCCTGGCCGTCGATTTCGGCCGCGTGACCGTCGCCCGGGCCGAGCTCAAAACCGCCGCCGACGCGGCCGTCCGTGCCGGCGGGATGCGGCTCATCGAAGGCGGCGATATCACCTCCGTCCTCGCCGCCGCCAATTTGATCATCACCCGCAATACCGTCGACGGGTCGTCGGTCAAAACCCGCACCGGCTCCGTCCGCATCGGCGTCTACGACCCGGCCAGCAAGCGGTTCTTCGAAACCAACGACATCAAACTCGCCAACGCCGTCAGCGTCACGCTCGAACACTCCTTCGCTCGCGACGGCATGCCGCTCTTCTTCGCCCAGCTCCTCACCAGCGGCCAGGACTCCACCGTTCGCAGCGAATCACTGGTCATGCTTTCGGGCGTGCCGGCCGGGTTCAATGTCGCCACCTTCACCACCACAACACCAGGATCCAACACCTCAACCCCGCCTTCCTCGACCACCAGCACCGTGAAGACTGCTGCTTCGACATCCAATAGCACCCCGCCCGCAAACACCAGCACGCAGGCGAACAACACTCAGGCGAACAACACTCAGGCGAATAACACTCAGGCGAGGTCCAACACTCAAGTCACCACCAGCACCAGAAGCACTTCGACGACGCCGACCAGGACCACGGCATCATCAAATTCGAGCGGCAACAACAGAGCCTCCACCTCCGCCAATACCAACACCACCAGCAAGACCAACACGCCGCCTAAGTCGAACAACACCAGCACCAACTCCGGCACCAACACAAAATCAGGCGCTAACGCAGGCACCGCGTCGAACTCCAGCACCAACTCCGGCAACGGCAATAACACCAGCGGAAATACAAGTGGCAGCTCAACGGGCTCATCAAAGACGACCACCACCACCACGCCGGGCTCTTCGACCAGCACGCCTGGCTCGACCAAGACCGTCACCGTCGTCACCCAAACCCCCGGCACCTCGCGAACGCTCGTGACGATCAAGTAATCAGAAGCAGTCCATCACAAGCAGTCCATCGCAAGAAGTCCATCGCAAGAAGTCCATCGCAAGCAGTCCATCGCTTGAGTCCGCCGCCGCCCTCTTCACGAAAGGGCGGCGGCGTTTTTTGGTCCAATCCCTCTGGAGCATTGCCACTTCGAAACTCAAAGCAACGATATGCGGCAAACCCGATTATCTCGTGTACGGCTCGCTTCCATCAAATGCTGACCCACGACTTGGTCTGGGCGGCCTTGTAAATGGCGCTCATCACTGTTGAGCGGTAGGCCGCTTCGCGAACGCCGACCAGCGAGACGTCCTTGCCCGCGAGCTTGTCGAGAAACAGTTCGAATGCGTGAGGCCAGGCAGCGGGCAATTCACTGCCCCGCAGCGGCGCGGTGCCGTCGAATTGGGGCAGCTTCTTACTGACGACGTGGAGCTGACCGTTGATGATCGCGCCATGCCCTTCAGTGCCGCTGATCAGAAGCTTGACGGGATCGGCGTGATCGACCCAGCCGGCCGCGAGTGTGGCGATCGCGCCGGATTTGAATCTGAGCAATGCTTCGCCGCTCTCGTCGCAGCCGGGGTATCGAGCGGTGACGTTGTCGAGTTGCCCGGTGACGCTGTCGACGTCGCCGAGAATCCAGATGAGCAGGTCGAGCATGTGTGTGCCCAGGTCGCCGAACGCGCCCACGCCCGACTGCTGCATGTCTGCCATCCATCGCCACGATTGTTCGGGGTGTTCAAGCTTTTCGTCGAACCAGCCGCCCAGTGCGCCGGTGTGGCAGTTGCTGGCGCGGGCGCGGGTGATTGTGCCGAGTGAGCCGTCCTGTACGAGCTTTCGCAGCATCTGCACTTCGCGTCCGCCGCGCGAGAAGTAGCCGGTCTGGAACGCGACGCCCGCGCGCTCGATCGCGTCCGCCATCGCGGCCGAATCGTCGGCTGCCATGCCCAGCGGCTTCTCAACGAACAGGTGCTTCTTCGATGCGGCCAGTTGAAGGACAAGATTGAGGTGGCGATTCGTTTCCGAGCAGACGACGACGCCGGAGATGGATGGGTCACCAGCGATTTCATCCACCGTGGAGACGGCAGCGCCCAGTTCCTTCGCGCGTCGCTCGGCCTTGACCGGGTGCGGATCAAACACACGCGTCACCTTCACCTCGGGCCTTTTCGAAAGCATCGAAATAAACCCGGGCGTATGAATGTGAGCCACGCCCGCGAATGCGATTTGGATTGCCATTTCTTCAGCGTAGCAAGTTGGTTATTGAGGGGCAATCGGGCCGGCCAGTCGGGTGGAAAAAGAAGGCCGAACCGACCCTCCCGAAGCCAGCATATCAAACAAAAAAAGGGCGTTCGTGTCGCCCGTCCGACCGTCGGACGGGCGACACTGCCCTTTGGGAACCAACCGCGCTCCATGATTTCCGATCCTGATGACTTCAGGACCATCGACGCCAACAAGGCGTCGACGAGTCACCTATGGCAACACGCGTGCCAACGATTAAAACGCAGAGGTTTTTTCGAATAACTCGAAATACAATAAGATTCAACGACATTGTCCCGAGAGAGCACAAAGTCGGGAAACGGCGATCCCTAAGCGTCTGCGCGCAATCTAAACAATTGGTTATTTGACGCGCGGTCTGTAGGCACACGCCCATTGCGTGGGCAGTTTTCAAGGGCGATGTTGCTCCGCAATTCAAATGCCTCCACCGACCGCAGCGCCGCACCCCTACGACGCCGCGGAGCGATATTCCGTTCCTCAGCTCCAAGTTCTGTAGACGTGGGCCTATCGAGAAGCGATGCCGTAGGGTGTCCAGACCAGGTCGCTACGGTTCCACTCGCCCGCGGGGAAAGCGGCGTTGGTGCCGATACCGCGAGAATTGCCGGCAGCGGCGACAGCGGGGGTGATCACATCGCGGTGGCTGCGCCATTCGCCGTGACCGTCGGCGAAGAGGATGGTTCCACCCTTGCGATGCCTGGCCGCGAATCGCTGCCACTCGCCCCGCGTGCGGTTGAGCGAACGCGTTTGCAGACGGTTGAGCGGCTGTCCCGATACGTCCGCGTAAAACTGATTGTCCTCTGGAGGTATCTCGCCGGGCGTGAGCCGCTTTTCCTGCAACAATACCGTCACCGACGATCTCTTAAGCTGCGTGATCTTTGGCATGGGCCTGCGCAAATTGGTCGTCGGCGGGAGCGCTGGCTGATTGGAAGGAAGCGGATTGTTCAATTCACTGTTGGGCACATAGCAGAAGAAGGTTTTGTTCGAAACCGGGCCCGTCGGTGCCCCGCCGTTCTGACCCGATACAAATCCCCAGGTTGTATGGAAACCGTCTGCGGTGAAATTGGCGGCACTGTTATCGCCCGCCTGCCGGGCGCTGGGGCAAACGAAGATGGAACCAGAATCGGCATTGGGGATCGGCTCGCCGCCGTTGTTAGCAGTCTGCAGCAAATCCCAATACGACCGGCCGTTTACGAATTTTGGAAGCGCGTTGAACCAGATGAAGTCGGCATCCCAGTATTTGATCGCCGACGAAGCGGTCGCTGCGTCGCCGTCGTCTCCTTCGTCTGCCAGCATCCCCTTGGAGCTATTCGCATACATATTATATGCGAGTCCGAATTGCCGAATGTTCGAAAGACACTTGACCTCGCGACCCTGCTCGCGCGCCTTGTTCAGCGAGGGGAGCAGAATTGAGATGAGTAAGGCGATGATGCCGATTACCACCAGCAGCTCTACAAGTGTAAAACCGGCCGACCTACGAACGCGCGAAGAGGGCTTTTGCATAGGACGTCCAGTTTAGATGCACCAAATGGGAGTTTGTTATGGTCGCGCTATGGTTTCGTTAATATTGTGTTAGCAGCGGGTCGCACCTGAACCCGTTTTCCATCAGGTCGCTCCCGCGATTTCGCCCACACTTACTCCCATAGGCTTTTGGTATTCCGCGAACTCATTTGACTGCATATTCGGCCCATGAACCCTATATTAACACACGAACATTTTTCGGATCGCTCCAAACCCCTGTCGGAGCGGTAATTACAATTGACCGATAAAATATCCTCCCTACTCTTCTATAAGTCCGCTTTACACCTCGTTTCAGTCCCCCTTTCGGATCAAGGACCACCCATGAACTTTTCTCTCACCTCCACCACTCCAATCAGCACCACGTCCGCCACCTCACCCCTCCCCCTCCTCCCCCTCCTCCCCCGCGCATCGACCCTGGCGCTCATTCTCGTCGCATCCGCCTTCGCTGCCTCACCCCTCGCCAGTGCCCAGGTCACTGCCCTCATCACCGAAGGACAGGCCGTCCCGGGCAACCCGTCGCTCATCGTCAACACGATCACCCCGACCTCGACCAACTTCAACAACCGGTCAGTTGACGGCCCATCCTTCAACGCCGTAGGCGGGCTGGTTCTTTCCATCAGCACGGGCACCACCGCCAATAACGACGGCCAGTGGCATCTGTGGGGCCGAACCAACGCCTCGTCCTCCTACGGCATCTTCCGCTCCGCCAGCGACGCTTCGCCTAATGGCGATTTCCGCTCGTATTCCCCCGCCAACGGCATTAGCGATTCGGGCGTCCTGAGCTACATCGGACGCGTCAGTGTGGCGACATCGGGTGCCGGCCTGACCTCCGCTCTGGGCCGCGACAACACGACCGTCGCCACCGGAAGCACCTCGCTCAACGCACCCGCAGGCGTCGCCGCCTGGGGCATCGGATTCTCCCCGCGCGGCACGCCCAACGGCACGACCTGGTTCAGAGCCTCCTACGCCACCACCGGCACCACCCCCAACGCCGCCGGTCTCTTCACCACCACCAACGGCTCGACCATCACGTCCGCCATCCGATCGGGCGATGCCATCTCCAGCACCGCTGGTGCAATCGCCGTCGCACAGAACGCCAGCGCATCCCCCACCAACTTCAAACTCTCCATCGACGGTTCGCGCTACATCGGCGGCTTCACCACCACCGGCTCGGCCACCGCGGCCCTGGTCTCCAACGGCCAGGCCCTGAACTTCGCCGACGGAACACGCATCCAGCCCGGTCAATTCATCTCCACTTCCATCGGCGGAAACGGGACGGAAAGCCTCTCCTCGGACGGCATCAACACGGGCTCTCCCACGTCCGTCAGTAACAACGGCAATTGGATCGCGCAGCTCGACTCCAACAACGCCGCCGCCCCGCGTCTGCTCGTCGTCAACGGCACCGTCGTCGAGCGAAGCACCAACTCCCAACTCGCCGTCGACATCAACGACTCGGGAGATTACGCCTACATCCGTCGAAGCGCGGGCCAGAATTCCCCGAATTTCCTCTTCGTCAACGGCGTTCAGGTCCTTTCTTCGGGCGACCTCGTCAACGCCATCGGTGCTTTGAACTCCGCCGTCACCCTCTTTTCCTCGGTAAGCGCAAACGGCGTTCTCTCCATCGGCGAGCGAAACCCCGACGACACCGTCCCGATCTTCTTCACCGGAAGCACCAACGGCAATTTTTCGCTCTTCACCTTCAACGCACCCACGAATACCATCATCCCCGAGCCGACCACGCTGGCCGTCCTCGCGTCGGCGTCCTTCCTGATGCTCCGCCGACGTCGATCGTCACTCGCTCGGTAATTTGCCGCCGCCAGAAGCGGTTGTCTGTAGCCTCAATTTACCTCAATTCACCGCCATTAACCCACATTCTGCGCCCATTTACCACCCATTCGCGCCACTCCATTTCACCCATCCCCCGGCCCAACTCTCGATCACCACTCACCTTACGCCGCCGATACTCACCCCGGCCGACGCGAAATGCGCACATTTGAGTTCGCATTCACTGTCCGCCGTACGTTCTTGACCGATACCGACATCACCTGTCCCATTCGCGCATTAGCGCATCGCAGCGGGCGCGCAAGCCCGAAGCGCATTGTCTTCCTCGTTTCGCCGCGGACTTGTCCGACGACGCGGGCGACGACGCGGGCGACGACTCAAGCGACTACATAAGCGACGATGCGAGCGCGACCGAGTACGTACCTTGTATAGTAAAACCTGCTGTGCCACCCTCGATCAAGTTCCCACAATCAAGTTCCCACAATCAAGTTCCCTCAACCAAGTTCCCTCACTCAAGTTCCCTGAATCAATTCCTTGCACTTCGCCGTGGTGTTGCCTTGCGACATGGTCGCTGTTTGTGAATGCTGTATCGGATGGCCGTTCCCAGCGTGGAAATCATTCAGCGTGGTTCTCTTTTCGACCTCGGCAGGGTTCGAAGATTTGAACACGTGCGAATTGATTTGCCCTTGCCTGGCCATTCGAACAAGCGGATCAAAGTGCTGCATCTTTCTGATCTGCATATTCATTCGAAGTGGAACACCTCACACGATCGACTGCTCGAACTCGTCGCGCAAATCGACGCCGACGTCGTCTGCTTCACGGGCGACCTGATCCACGGCAAGCTCGACGCGAATCAGACCCGCGCAACGGTCGAGCGGCTCTTGCCCGGACTTGTCGCGCGGCACGGCCTGTACTTCGTGCGCGGAAACCATGACGGCGATCTGCCCGTCTCACTCGTCCGCGATCTGGGCGCGATTTTCATCGAAGGCGACAGCCGCCTCGTCACCATTGAAGGGCGAACGATCGAGATCGTCGGCGTCGTCGGCAGACGACGATCGCGCATCAAGCCCAGACTGCTCAACGCGCTGCTTGCAAAGATTCAGCCCGGCGGTCACGCGAAGCACAATGAGATCGGGCAAACCGAAATCGCGCAAAATGAAATCGCGCCGCACGAAATTGCGCAAAACGAAATCACGCGAATCGTCCTGACGCATTTCCCCGACTCGATTCGCAAGCTCGATTCGCTTAAGGGCGACCTCTTCCTGGCCGGGCATACACACGGCGGGCAAATCTGCCTGCCCGGACGAATCCCGTTGATTCGCCACGACACACTTTCGCGCGAAATGTGTGCCGGGCTTCACCGATACGGCCAAAACAGCTTCCTTCACGTCTCGCGCGGGCTTGGGTTTTCCGGCATCGACATTCGCATGTTCTGCCCGGCCGAGGTGGTGGAGATTTTGATCTGACCTTGGCGACGACGACGTGCTGTCGCAATTCATCTTCAGCCGTCCCGGAAAATATGCGTTCGCCGTCTACCACACGTCGCGAACTCTTTGCTATCATCCCGCTCTCAACCCAAAGGAACACCATGCTAAAAGTCGGCGACACCGCACCCGAGTTCGATCTCATGACCCAGGACCACACCAAGAAGGTCAAGCTTTCTGACTATCTCGGCAAGAAGAAAGTCGTCCTGCTTTTCTATCCGCTTGATTTCTCGCCCGTCTGCACCAATGAGCATTGCGCCTTCGGCCCCTCGCTCAGCGACATCACGGCCGGGCAGGATGCGGTGGTGTTCGGCGTCTCGTGCGATTCGCCCTTCGCGCACGCGGCATTCAAGAAGCAATACAACATTCCCTACGACCTCCTGAGCGACGTCTCACGCGACACGGTGAAGGCCTACGGACTCTTCCTGGGCGAAGTGCCGTTCAATTGCGGCAAGCGCGGAACCGTCGTCATCGACAAGCAGGGCAAGGTTTCGTTCTTCCACGAACAGGCCGTCCTTGAAGAGCGAAGCATCGCAGACCTGAAGAAAGCCGTCGCGGCCTGAATCAAGCGTGGAGCATGGAACGTTGCGCGTAAGGCGTTGTGCGTGGAGGTTTTCTTTTCATGATCCCAGAAGAGTCCGCAGAGCGTCACCGCGAATCTCCCCACCTTCCGCTCCCCACTCCCCGCTCACTACCAGTGCGCATCGGCCCGATCACGTTGAACTCGCCGCTCTGTCAGGCGGGGCTCGCGGGCTATTCCGACCGTGCGATGCGGAACGTCGCGCGTCGGCGCGGCTGTCCTTATGCAGTCACCGAAGCCCTGCTCGACACACTCATGCTCGCGGGCGGGTGGGGCCTGAAGAACGCGATCGATATCAACAAACACGACCACCCCGTGGCCGGTCAGATCATCGGCAGCGAGCCCGAAACCATGGCGGCGGCGGCGCGAATTCTCGCGCGACACGACTACGACGTCATCGATCTGAACTTCGCGTGTCCGGTCAAGAAGATCAAAAACAAATCGCGAGGCGGGCACATGCTTCGCGATGTTGCGCGCGGACATTCGATCGTCCGTGCCGTGCGCGAGGCGCTTCCCAATGCGACGCTTTCGGTCAGCCTTCGCAGGGCGTTTGACGACACGCCCGAGAACCGCGACGCACTGTTCGAGCTCGTTGATGAGATGTGGCAGCAGGGCTACGCGAGCGTCCGCGTGCACGGAAGGACTGTGGAGCAAAAGTACGCGGGCCGGGCCGATTGGTCGATCCTCAGGCAGCTTAAGGAGCGCTATCCGAACAACGTGATTTTCGGCTCGGGCGATGTGTTTACCGCGCAGGATGTGGTGCGAATGAAGCACGAGACGGGCGTGGATGTCGTGTGGGTGGCGCGCGGCGCGATCGGGAATCCGTGGATTTTTCGCGACGCGATCAAGCTGCTGGCCGACCCGACAATTCAGCTCGACCCGCCCACGATCGCCGAGCAGCGCGACGCCTTGAGCGAGCATTTTCATGAGGCGATGCAGATTCACGGTGAAGGCCTTGCAGGGCGGCGGATGCGGAAGATGGGAATTAAGTACGCGCGATTTCATCCGCAGGCGCGCGAGGTGAAGAACGCATTTATTGGCGTGAACGGCAGGCGTGAGTGGCAGGCCGTGCTCGACCAGTTTTACGCCGACGAGGGACCGGGTGAACGCGGGGGTGAACGCGGGGGTGAACGCGCGGGCGTCTGGCCCGAATCGGATGCGGTGGATGAAGTAAACAGCGAAGCGAAAATGGCGGTCCCCGACGGCTGCGGCATCGACGAGCCCAACGCGTAGACAGGATTGAAAGAGCCGCGCACGAAGATGTTCTCTTGGTTGTAAAGGACGGCGTCTTCGATTCCCGCCCGTGCGCATGCGTTGACGACCGAATTGCTCTTTCGCAGCGGTTTCGTCAGCGATGTCAGGCGATCGCGCTGTGAGTCGCCAGGAGTTTGGATTGCGGTAGTCCCTGCCGACGAGAGAACCAAAAGCGCAGCAGAAGCGTCACAGAGTGACGCCCTATAGAGTCGCGCGCGGGAACGTCTTTCAATTCGCATAATGTGATCGCGCCATGCTGTGCCCAGCGCGCTTTCAGCTTGCGCCCGCGGCGAAACGGCCTGGCGCTGAAATCTGCTGCAGTGTTTCTGACGAGTCATCTGTCCTACACAATCGCCCGCTCGTTTGCGGCACAACGACAGGGTGATAGGATTTCACGCGAAGCGGCCGGGTCGCGGGACATCGTCCCGACGGGGATCGGGGCGGACGAGACGGTCGTCTCATTCCACGCACACCTTCAAGGACCAACATGAATGCTGTAATAAAACTGATGGGACAACTTGCGATCGTTCTGGCGACTAACGCGAGTGTCGTCGGGCAGGACCGACCCGCATCTCCTCCGACACCCGATTCATCCAACGAGAAATCGAGTGCTCGTCAGAGCACCAACTTTTTGAATAAGCCGCTGCTGCTGCACACGCTCGAAGCGCACACGAGCTTCGTGAATGCCGCGTCGTTCTCGCCCGACGGCAAGACGGTGCTCACGGGGAGCTGGGACGAAACGGCCCGCCTGTGGGACGCCGACCCACAATCCAAGACATGGGGCAAGACACTGCGGACGCTCGAAGGGCACACGAACGGTGTGAGTGCCGCGTCGTTCTCGCCCGACGGCAAGACGGTGCTCACGGGGAGCGACGACAACACGGCCCGCCTGTGGGACGCCGACCCCCGATCCAAGACATGGGGCAAGCCGCTGCGGACGCTCGAAGGGCACACGAGATCGGTGGTTGCCGCGTCGTTCTCGCCCGACGGCAAGACGGTGCTCACGGGGAGCTCAGACGACACGGCCCGCCTGTGGGACGTCACCACCGGCAAGCCGCT
>JBBQKP010000036.1:0-22158 GCA_038326995.1 Tepidisphaerales bacterium | reverse complement strand
CGGCCGAACGCGGGGAGGATGAAGGTGTGGTCGGCGCTATGATCAGAACTATGGTCAGAACTGTGGGCTCGATCGACGACGAAGGCGGGAACGGTGACGCCGCTGCCGTCGAAATCGGTCAGGCGAACGCCGGGGTGAATGTGGCCGCAAAGGGTGGGCGATTCGGTTTTGTAGGCGGGGTCGTGAATGAAGGAGATGCCGGCCTCGGTGTGCTCGTGCGTGGTTTGCAAGTTGAGTTCGATAGGCCAATCGCCCGCGCGGGCGTCGTGGTTGCCGACGACCAGAATAATGTCGACGTCGGCGTGCTGATTTCGCCAGGCGATCATCGGATCAAAGAGGACTTCGTTCATGCCCGCCCTGGCGTGGAAGAGGTCGCCCAGGATGATGAGGCGATTCGCGCCGGTAGAGGCGAGGAGCAGAGAGAGTCGATCGAGGTCGTGGCGCGTGGTGCCGGCGGGTATGGGCAGGCCGAGCTCGCGAAATGTTCCCGCCTTGCCGAAGTGAAGGTCTGCGACGATCAGTGTCGAGCGGTGTTCCCAGAACAAAGCGCGATCGGGCAGGGCACGAAACGTCTGGCCGGCGAAGTGAATGCCGACGACGCGGGTGTTTGCGCTTTTGCAAGTTCGGAAATGTTGAGCAGGAATAGGATCTTTGGTCTGGTGATTTGTTGTATCGATTGAAATATCCATTTTCAAAACGGTTTCTATTGAACGGGTCCGCGGCTGATCGTAGGCCAGATCGCGACGGTGAGGCGCGAATGGCCGATGCGATCGACGATTTTGATGTGACGTTCCTGCCTGAAACCGGCGAGGACTTCTTTTTCGATCAGCACGTGCTCGAAGAGTTCGAGATCTTTTTCGATGACCCAGTCTGCTTCGGTGAAGACGATGAGCACGAGCGCTGCTTCGCGAATGAGCGGCTCGCGCTCGATCTTGCGGATGTCGGCGACGACGGCTTGCCGCCATTGCTGGCCGTAGCCGGGATGTCGCTCGCCCGGCGCGCGGTATTGTCGTGCGGTCTTGATCTCGAGCCAGAGCGCCTCGCCCGGCCCGACTTGATCGATCGGGTCGAAAAGTCCGGCGGGTTTGTGATCGAGTCGAAGCGGCTTCCCGAGTGGCGTGAGCACGAGATCGCACCGCATGCGGCCCGATAGTTTTGCAGCGCTGGTCTGGTTTGCGGAGGCGGGATAGTACGACTCGCGCAGGACATCGAAGTGTTGAGCCAGGCCGTCGGCGATGATGCGCTGCAGGGCGAGTTCGTCGAGGGAATCCATGCCGTAGACGGATTGTTCGAGTCGAAGCTCGGCCTCGCGCGTTTCGAAGACGGCGGCGATGCGAGAGGCGACGAGATCGATGGGCCAGAGTGATGTCCAGTTGGGTCGCGAGGTGGGTGGTGAACTGTCCATCGTGGAATGGTCGGGCGATGAGCGAGTGAAATCAGTTGCGAGACGATGATGGCGCGGCCTGGAGTTTGATTTCAACTTCGCGTGTCTTGCCGTTGCGCCAGAGCTTGAACTTGATCGTGGTGTCGGGGTCGTAGCGGAGCATGGCGCCGTGGAAGTCGTTGTTGGTGACGATCTTTCGGCCGTCGACTTCGATGATGATGTCGCCGCTGTCGGTGATTCGGAAGCGGTCGTCGACGACGATGGGAAACATTTGCGCAGAAGCTGCGGGGCCGCGCGGGTCGATGCCGACGATGATAACGCCTTGCACGCCGAGCTGGCCGGTGATCATGGCGTTGATTCGCTCGTTGGCTATCGAGATGCCGATGATGGGCCGACGGACTTCGCCGTTGGCGATGAGCTGAGGGACGATGCGATTGACGGTGTCGACGGGGACGGCGAAGGAGATGCCGGCGGACTGATTGGCGCGGCTTGCGATAGCGGTGTTCACGCCGATGAGCCTGCCGGCGGAGTCGAGAAGCGGTCCGCCCGAGTTGCCGGGGTTGATGGCGGCGTCGGTCTGAATAACGTCTTCGATGGGCAGTTCAGCGAGCGACATGATTCGCCGGCCCAGCGCGCTGATGACGCCGGTGGTGAGCGTTTGATCGAGCCCGAACGGATTGCCGATGGCCATCACCGATTGGCCGACCTGCAGGTCATTGCTCGTGCCCAGTGGAACGGCGCTGAGCTTGGAAGCGGGAAGGTTGATCTTGAGGACGGCCAGGTCCTGGTTGGGTGCGGTGCCGACGAGAGTGGCGTCGAATGTGGATTGATCGCTAAGCGTGACTCGCGCGGAAACTTCGATGCCGTTAGCGCCGCGGCGCAAGCCCGGGAGCACGACGTGGTAATTCGTGACGATGTGTCCTTCCTTGTCCCAGACGAAGCCCGATCCTGTGCCGGCGGGGACTTCATCGACGATGTTTCCGAAGATGTCGGACCGCGCGGTCAGCGTGGAGATGAAGACGACGGAAGGGGAGAGCGATTTGTACTGCGCGATCCGCTGCACCTCGTCGGGCGCCAGGGCCGGGCGAACCAGGACCTCCCTAGGCTCGACCGCCTTGGCGGGGATCGAAAAGATCGTCGAGTTCGCGACCCACTGGCCCAGCAGAATGCCCAGTGCCAGCACGCCCAGCAGCACCGTGATCGGCCAGGCGGACGAAGAACGCGACGTAGTTGTAGGAGTCGACATCTTCCGATGATAGCACGACCAGAGGGAGGGACTCCACACCGCGTGAAGCCTCGGCGGCTTAAGACTCTGCCCCGTCCGGCAGTACACCACGTTTGACTTCACGTCGACCGTTCTTCACAGTTAAGAAATGCAATGTCCTGCCGGACGGGCCAGAGCGGCAAGACGAGATCGTTCGCGGTCAACGTCGCCCAATGATTCTGTCCGAGGCTTGCCAACGAGCGCGTGCAAGTGACGAGTGATTGGAAAATGTTCCCACTAATCAGGCGAAAATTGACGACTTTTCTCTTGACTTTTTTAGGGGGGGGTAAAAAACTGGCATGACCATTCACATGAAGTCGTTGGAATCTCTTGAAACCCGGCTGGTTCTAAGTGGCAACAATTTCCTCGAGGCCGAGCTGATCCACCAAGGGAGAGGCTACTAGATTTCGATCACGGTCGAGCGGACCGAGCAGGGCGTAAGTGATCAGCTGGTGCCGATCACCTTGACGGACGCCGACGGCGACGCCATCCCCGGCCTGCGGACGAATTTCACCCTCCGCGTAGCGCCGGGCGCTTCGTCCGCCACCGGCACCATTCCGCTTCCTGCGGGCCCGGGCGTCGTACACGCCGAGACCATCGCGAGGATTCTGCGGGTGGACGAGATGACGGATGTGGAGGTGGTACCGTTGGGTGGATCGAAAGGAAAGTGGGAACAACAGTTCACAACTGGAGGAGACGACTATTTTGTTGAATTGTTCGACGACGGAAAAGCAGAAGTAAATGTAAAAAGGAATGGTCAAGACCTCTATCGACTTGTTCGTGATCCGAGGTCTGGTGAATGGCTAGTCATGCCGATGCACGGTGGTCGCCCCGTAATACTACCTTCTGGCAATCGTGGCCAACGCATCGTCGATACTGCCAACGCGCAGAAAAGCGCGATCGAATCCCACTTCGCTACACCTTCAGGCAACCGAAATCTTGGTGGTGTTATTAAGGCATTAAAGGGTCTTGCTGTGTTGGGGGCCATAGGTATCGTCACGGAAGTCACGGGTCCGGTTTTCAACACTGTAGACGAGGGTTCTATTGAGGCTGCCGGTTCAGCAGTGTCCCGTTTCTACCGAGGAACATTGGATCAACACGGCTTCAAAGACGAGATGATCCAGTTCATTCAGCGGCTTGGGCTGTCTAATGCGGTCTCAAGCCTATTAACGGTGTCTATACTGAACGGAGATTTCACCTTCGTGAGAGACTAGCCTATAAAAAGCTGACGCTATGGCTCAAACCCGAACGACACTCGACACGTTTTTACTCCGACCAACTCGACACGTGTGTCGAGTGCAGTTCATCGACGGTTGGACACTGACGCTGCAGGCCCGGCATGAGGTGATAAGTTTCTTCGACGGATTTTCTCCAGAACTCCTGAAGGTGACGAGGTCAAGGGGAATAGGAATTATCAAAATTGCGGTGAGAGACATTCAGGCTTGCCGAACGACGACGCAACGGGGAATGCGACGGCAATCTCGTCGTCTGTCTCACTACCAGACGTTATCGCTGAACTCATTCATCGCGTCTTTGGTATCTGCGGATCAAGATGAATCCAAGTGCAGTATTCATTGGCAAATTGAAACTCTCGGTGGATCTTCCCTCGACGGAAAAGTGACATCTTCGCTAGATGATGTCGTAGTAAAATCAACATCATTTCATGGGACGATTCCTGAAAAGAAAAACAAAATTGCTCACGCCTAGCGTGCCCTTCATCCCGCGACCGCGATGCGCCTGGCCGGTGAGGGGATGAAGCCCAGCTCGGCGGCGAGTTGGTGGAAGTGTACGATCGCCACAAGCTGCGACGGGCCGATGTCGTATTTGAGGTAGGAGGTCAGGTATTGCCGGGCGATGTCGGCGGGCCAGCCGCGCGGAAGTGCGTGGTCGCGAATGATGGCGTCGATGTGCGATAGGCCGAGCGTTTTTGCGTCCAGAAGTTTTTGCGGGACCTCTCCCAGCACAAAATTTTCACGAGCCGCCCAGATGGCAAAGACGAAGGGCAGGCCTGTGAGTTCTTTCCAGGCTTGGCCGAGATCGAGTTGAAATGGCATGTCTCGCGGCTGATCGCAGATGACTTTATCGCCGATGAGCAGGAGCGTTTCACGCGGGCTTTGGTTGGCGTCTTTCAGCGCGACGTAGTCGGGAATCAGGCCGAAGCGTTTCTGGAAAATGATTTTGGAAAGCACGACGGAGGTGTGCGAATCAGGATCGACCGCGACGCGGCGAGTCTCTTCGAGGGGCGATCGCGAGAAAAGCCTGACGGTGAGGGTGGCCCCGTCGCAGCCGATGCCGCTGGACTCGATGATCTGTGGATTGTTGATGTGAAGCAGGTCGATGACGGGCAGGAGTGCCACGTCGGCGATGCCGGTGGTCATGCGATGGATGAGCCGGGCAGGGACGTCGTAGAAGAGTTCGATGGACGGGTCTTGATCGAGGCCTTCGACCAGCGGCCTGGAGTTGAGGTACGACACACAAGCGATGCGAGGACGGGGCTGAGACATCGTTCAAGATGGTAGGGCAGACAATGGCCGGGAAGTTCAGGCGACTTTGCCGAACAAGGTCATTTGTTTTGCGTCGATGATGGCGACATCGACGAGTTTGCCGACGAGTGAGAGCGGCCCGTCGAAGACGACGATCTGATCGCCTCTTGTCCGCCCGACGAGCTGCGTGGTGAGGACCATGTTGGCGCTGATGTCGTTCTCAAGCGTCTGCGGTTTTCGCTTTGGAAACCCGATGCCCAATTCGACATTGCTGCTGGGGTGTGATTTGGAGTTCGATCTGGGATACGCGTCATTCTTGGCGGCGGCCTTGCTGCCGAGTTTGCTCGCGCCTTCGACCATGAGTTCGTGCGTCTGGCCGATGAGCTCGCGATTGAGCGAGAGGGCGATTTCACCTTGAGTGGCGAGCAGCGCGTTGTTGCGGCGTTTTTTTACGTCTTCGGGAATGTCATCGGTGAAGCGTTTGATGGCAGTGGTTCCGGGGCGAGGTGAATACTTGAAGATGAAGCTGTTTTTGAATCGGCAATCGCGAAGGAGTTGATCGGTCTGTTCAAACTCTTCATCGGTTTCTGAGGGGAAGCCTACGATGAAGTCGGAGGCGAGGGAGATGTCGGGCATGTAGTCGCGTGCGCGGCCGACGAAGTCGCGGTATTCGCCTGATGTGTAGCCGCGATTCATGAGCTTGAGCACGCGGTCGCTGCCGTGCTGTGCGGGGACGTGAAGGTAACGACAGATGCGTTTGCAGTCGCGCATGGACTGGAGCGCTTCGTCGGTGAAGTCACGTGGGAAACTTGTGACGAATCGCAGCCGGGGCAAGTGAGGGACGGCCTCGTGGATCAAGTATAGAAGCTCGGCGAAGCTGGTGACGCGGCCGTCGCCGTGGGCGAAGGCGTAATGGTTGATTGTTTGCCCGAGGAGTGTGACTTCGATGCTTCCGGCGTCGGTAAGTTTCTTTACCTCGTCGATGATGTTCTGCGGCGGGCGGTGAACTTCTGCGCCGCGTGTGTACGGCACGACGCAGTAGGTGCAGAATTTATTGCAGCCGCGCGTGATGCGGACGTAGGCTTGGCGAACGTCGTCGGAAGCGGAAATCGAGCGCGAGAGATCAAGACTTTCGAGCGAATCCTCGGCGGCGGCGTCGAGTGTGCTGCTGCGCCGCGAGGTCGCACCCATGAGCGCGGTAAGCTTGGTGCTGACGTCGCGTGACGGGGCGTGCGATGTGCGAAGCGCGTTGCCGACCATGGCGGGTAGTTTGTCGAGTTCGCCGGGCCCGCAAAGAATATCGACGTGAGGGAACCTTCGATAAATGTCCGGGCCGTCGCGTTCTGCCATGCAGCCGATCACGCCGATGACCAGATCGGGCCTTAAGGTTTTGGCGTCGCTCATCTCGCCGAGTCTTGACCAGACTTTCTGCTCGGCGTGTTCGCGTACGCTGCACGTGTTGTAAATAACAACGTCGGCCTGATCGCGGTCGTCGGTCGATTCAAGGCCTTGCGCACGGAGCTGGCCCAGGACCAGATCGCTGTCGAGTACGTTCATCTGGCAGCCGAAGGTTTCGAGATAGAGCTTTCTGGAGTATTTTTGGGTCATTTCGGACATTCAGTGTGGTTCACGAGAGTGAAATCTTTCCGAAAGACTGTAGCACAAAATTTGCTTTGATGCTGTACGCCGCCAATGAGAACGAACCAATCAATTACGGCCAGATGAAAAAGGGCTGGCCACACGGATGTGACCAGCCCAATCGGATTCAGAATATTTACGACCGCGTTCGTAGACTAGAACGATGATCAGTCCCGCGATGAATCCATCGTGCGATTGTTACGAGCGCGTTCCCACGCGTCGCGAACCGCGTCACGTGCGAGGGACCACTCGAGGCGGGACGTGCCGTGCTTGCTCGTCCAATCTTCGACGAGCTGCGGCTCAGCCGTGTCGAAGCTTTGGTTTTCGTATGTCATTGCGGAGGTGTGCCCGAACCGATACGCATCGCGATAGTCGATGTCGTAGCTGAAACCCCGATCAGTAGGAACATAAGATCGCGAGCCGAAGGATTCTCGCCAGTATTCATCATCGGAAGTCGGGAACATTGCTTCGGCGACGCCTTTACCGGCATATCCGCCGCTAATAGCACCGACGACGCTGCCGACGACAGCACCGACTGCCGTGCCGATGCCCGGGATGATGGAGCCGATCGCAGCGCCGGTGATGCCCGCCGCGGCGGCTCCAACACCTACGCCGACTGGGTGAGAGCCGTGCGTTCCGGTGATGGGATCGGCATTGGGCTCTGCATCACGCTGGCGAACCTCAAGGTCGGAGTCGTCGTCGTCACGCGCGTGCCTGCTGACGTCGACGCGTTTGGCTTCCATCGGGACTGAACTGCGATTCGAGTCAATACGGGTGGATTCAGGAAGAATGCTTCGTTGATCGAGATTCGTCTGATCTAGATTGTTTTGTGCCATGGTGCAGTCCTTTTTAGTGAGCAAATTTTGCGGCTGTCCACCACGTTGGTGAACATTTAAAGAGTGTGTCAAAATCGCAAGGGCTGCGCAATCGGGCGGTCACGCCGGAATTGCATCGGGTGTTCGCTGAGGCTGGGCGGTTTCCGGTATGTCTGCTGAAAGCAGTTCACTGAGTACTTGAAGAGGGCGAATGTGCTTACCGATGATGACTACGCAAACGGTGAGAGGCATACCCAGCAGAAGCCCGGCCGGTCCCCAGAGCCAGCCCCAGAAGACTGCCGAGAGAACAACGCCAAAAGAAGAAACACCTGTTGTGTTTCCGTAAAGAAGTGGCTCAAGAATGAGATTGGTGACCGCTTCGAGCACGAGCAGGAACCCGAGGGTCATGATGGGCTTTCCCCAGCCGGGGGCGATGGCGAGTGCGAGTGCGGTTGGCATGGCGATCGCGACAACCGGACCCACATAAGGCACATACCTCAGCAAGCCGCCCAGCAGTCCCCACATGAGCGCGTTGGGCAAACCCAGGCTCGCCATGATCAGCGCCAGGCATAGTCCGTAGGTCGTATTAATAATCAGTTGCATGAGCAGATATCGACCCACGAGTGCGATGGCCTCTTCAGCTCCTTCCGCGGCGTCGACCAGATCGCGGCTTCGGCTGACTCGACGTAACTTTCTTGTCAGAGGCTCGCGTTCCAAAACGATGAAAAAAGTGAGCAATAATACCACGCTGACGGATGCAAGTGGAGAGATCAACGGCGTGATCCATTCACCTGCCATGGTCAGCATGCTTGTATCTTTTGCGATGACCGTGACGGGCACGGCGGCGGCTTGGGATTCAATCGGAATTGCCCCTGCCGGTCCGGTGGTGGGCGTGGGCCTTGCCAACTCCTGATTCAACGTCGACACCGTGGAGGCCAGTTCGCTGAAAGACCCGCTGGAAGTGGATTTAACCAGACGGATACGATTCACGAGTGTCTGGCGGTATTCAGGAAGTTTCGTCGCCAGATCCAGTGCCTGTGAAGAGGTCAATGCTAAAGCGCCAAGAGCGAGAGTAGAAGCCACGCCAAGCACAATAGATGTCGCAATCACATTGGGGATCCCAAGGCGACAAACCCGCGACGCGATCGGGCCGAAAATGAAACTGAGTAACAGAGCAAACGTCAACGGGATCAAAAGATCGCTCGCGAGATACAAAACCAGGACCGCCAGGAGTGGACCGATTGCTCCAATAAAAGATGTCGCCTGGCGATTGGACGATCCTTCTGTCATGCAGTTCCTTTGGCGGTTCGTGTCTGCGCATAGTCGTTATTTGCTTCATCTTGCTGGGCGGGTCGCACGGAATCACCGCCAGTTTGTTGACCAGATTTATGGCCAGCTCGTGCTTGCGACTGCTGTGCCGAGGCGAATCCACTGGCGAAGTGTTCTGCAAGCGGCAGACCGAATCGAGTCGCAAAACGCATAGCGACTGCAAGTTGGTGTGATAGTCGCACTATTTTTGAGCCAGTACTGCCGATCGACTTGCCGTGATTAATTTGGGCCTCGCTTGACTTATTCTGGCCTTTTCTGGGGTTTGATGAAGGCGACTCCAACGCGATGAAAACGCCGACTGCCGCGGCTGCCAAGACAGACTTGACGGGATGCCTGATAATTGCCAATCGCGGATCAGCATTCTGAGCAGCAATCAGAAATTGCGATTTGTAAATTCCCACCTTTGACTCGGCCTCTACTGTCTTTTTTGAATCGGTCGTCATGTCGAGACTCATGGGCTAATTTGCGGTGAAGAGACAACAGAGGCACGTCGCATGGTTAGAAATGCTAAGAGCAACAGGGCGAGCCCCGTTACAATTCCCGTGATATGGGGACCGATCCAATCGGAAACCACGCCAAATACTCCCCATAAGAAGAGTGAAAGACCACCAAGCACCATCGCCACAGCGCACGCAATAGCGCCTATCCGCATCGCGATACCCGTGAAGGTCGCGATAAGTTGATTTTTAAACAAGCGACCTTCAGCCTCTGCGAGGTCGAGTGATGATAGAAGCAATCGTGCGAGCTGTTCCATCGTATGTGATTGTGAATAAACTAGAAGCGTGTCGCGTGTCGATGAGACACGCGACACGAGGAAATAAGAGAGAACGGTTGAAACTTAGCGATTTCGAAATAGTCGCGAGGCGATATAACCCAGCCCGAACGCCACAAGCGCACTTGTGGCTGGGTTGGCACGAATCTTGTCGGTCACCTGGTCGACTGCGTTCTGACCAGAGTCGCGCACATCTTGTGCGTAGTTCTTGGCGTTGTCATACGCATAGGATGCTTTTTCGCCAGCGACCTCACCGACTGCTTCCGCGCCGTCTTTGCCGGCGGTAAAGCTCGTAGAAATTAGTCTCGTGAGATCGTCACGCAGTTTGAAGAAGTGTGATCTCAGCGCGGCGTAATCTTCTGTCAGACGCTCTCGGGGCGACTCCGTCGCGTCTCTCGCCCGATCAACGCCTTCGTGAATCGTATTTCGGATCGTGTCAGTTATGCGTTCAGGGGTTTTAGTATCCATTTTAGGTTCCTTTGAATTGATCGGGTGAATGGGTCGAAACTTTGTTCTCACAGGTGGGCCTTGATACGGTCAGACCGCCCTACGTGTTCCTTTGAACACGAGCGAGATCACAAAAAGCACGAGGAAGATGAAGAACAGGATACGAGCAATGTCGGTCGCACCCGAAGCGATGCCACCAAAACCGAATACGGCTGCGATGATCGCGATAATGAAGAAAACGATAGAATAATACAGCATGGGAATCTCCTAAAAGGATAAAGTTTGACTGGAAAAAAATTGACACTTAGCGAGGCTCATCTCTTAGCGCCGTCCACGGCATCTTGAAGGCCTTCGCCAGCACGCTCGACGTCTCGTCCAACGCCCTTGGTGGTGTTACAACTCACAGTGAGTGAACACGCTCCAACGACAACAAGAACGAGTGTGAGCGAACGAAAAATCTTATAATTCATACGGGTCTCCGTGAGGGTTGTACTACGATAAGGACGCAACGGCGCGTACCTGACTCGTTGAAGAATAGACACACCGCTAGTCCGCAGATATCGGGAGGGATCGCGAGCAATTGATCAGAGAAATCCTGATCGGCACGTGAAATGCGCCGTCCGGATTTCCCCTATGGACTAAGGGACGAGACCGCATGAATATCTCTTTATTCGGTGTGAGTCGTGCGGGACGTCCTCGTATTCGACTCCTCACTAAAACACTTGGACATACTAAGATCTAATCAGCAAATGGAGTCGATATGACAACAGCCACCATCAATTCCGAAAAAAACCCAAATGGCTCACGTTCACCCTCCACTTCGCGGAAGCGCGTCCTTTTAGTGGATGACCATCCAATGCTTCGCAAGGGTGTCGCAGAATTGATCAACAGTGAAGGGTCTTACGAAGTTGTCGGCGAGGCGAGCAACCTCGGCGATGCCTATAAGCTTGCGACGGATCAGGCACCTGATGTCGTGATCGTCGATATCTCGCTAAACGGAAACAACGGCGTCGAATTGATGAAGGAACTTGCACATCGCTGGCCCGCTCTACCGATCGTAGCCTATTCGATGCACGACGAACAGATTTATGCCGAGCGTTCGCTTCGCGCCGGGGCCAAAGCGTATGTCATGAAACAGAGCTCGCCTGAAGTTCTGCTTGCGGCGATCAAGCAAGTGCTAAAGGGAAAAGTCTATCTTTCAGACGTCATGTCCGAACGCCTGCTGGGAAAGATGATCGGCTCGGGAGGAGGGCAAAATGGGGCATCTCAGGGTCAATTAAAGCAGTCTCCTATTGACAGATTGAGTGATCGAGAACTCGAGGTGCTGCAGCTCATCGGAAAGGGCCAGACCACCGCGGCGATCGCAGAGCAGCTTTGCCTCAGCGTGAAGACCATTGAAACTTATCGTGAACACCTTAAGGCGAAACTGAGCTTGAAGAACGGCCCGGAACTCAGCCGTTATGCCATGGAATGGTCTCTGAGCCAGACTTAGGCTTTAAAGCAAGGATGGAAGGAGGTTGCCGCGTGACGTACCACAGGGCCCTGGACCCTCAAAATTGACCAGGTTCAAAAACGCCTCACGCATCTAGGTAAAATTCAGAACGGTATGTTTTTTGAAGCGATCAACCCGAAATGTGGATCGACAAACACCTAACCGTGGCCGTCAAGGAACCTTTCACAGTGCCCATAACCCGCCAACTGCGCGATTTGGTATTTGGATTGGTTCTGGGAATGTCGGCGGTCGGATTTAGGCACGGATTAGACAGCCTTTTAGGCATCGACACGTATTTCCTGCTAAGCACTCTTGCAGTAATGCTGGCGGCCATGTTGTTCAGAAGGGTTGGGGCGTTCGCCTGTGCGCTGGCCGTTGTCTCGACATGCACAGTATTTGGGATGTTCGACGGGTTTTCACTCGCAACATTTTTAATCACCTCTTGCGTTATAGCGGTGTTGATCGATCGTATCCGCGTAAGTGAAAGTCGATCGCTCGTCTCTCGCCAGCTTCTAGACATACAGGCTGAGCATTCATCCGGCCTGAAACGTTTGCTCGGAGGAGCAGTCGACGCTGTGGCAAACCCGCTGGGCATATTCGAGCTCGTTCGCGACAAAAGCGGCATCATCGAAGATTTGCGGGTCTTGTACATCAATTCCGCCGGTGCGGAGACGAACAGCAAGTCCGGGCTTACTCGTGAGCAGCAAACTGGCAGGCGGTTGTCTGAAATTGCACCGCATCTTCGCGTGTTGGGTTTGATCGACGCGTACATTCGCGTATTTGAACTCGGCAAACCGTTTGAGACCGAAATACAGGTCGATTCCGAGGATGGAGAGACACGATGGTTCCACATCAGCGCCGAAAACGTGGATGCAACCGTCGTTGTGCAATGGCGAGACACGACAGTCATCCGTAGTCAAATGAATCAACTGCGTGTGCTTGAATTGCGGTCGCGATCAATCGTGAAGGCGACATCCAGCGTCACCTGGCGAACGACTCGTGTGGGGCGATTCGTTGAGCCGCAAGTCGAGTGGATGAATTTCACAGGTCAAACTGCGGAGCAAAATCAGGGCGTAGGCTGGATCGAAGCGATCCATTCGCAGGATCAAATACGCGTTCTAGAAGCGTGGAACAAGGCCGCGAACGGTTCGGCCCCAAATGACGAGTGGTCGGTTGAGTGTCGCGTGCGAAACGACTCGGGTGAGTATCGCGATATGATGATGACGGGCGTTGAGGTTAGTCACGCAATGCGAACAGACACCTCGAGCGGCGAATCCAAGATCGGTTCGCTCAGCACGTCGGATTCGGCCATGAGTGAATGGGTCGGCGTCATCACCGATATTACCGACCGCAAGCAAGTGCAGACCGCCGCGGTCGATCGCGAGAAGCACCTCAGAGGCGTCCTTGACAATTTGTTTTCCTTCGTTGGTGTTCTCTCGCCTGACGGAACTCTCCTCTACGTAAATCAGGCGCCACTTCTTGCTGCGGGAATTACGCTCGACGACTGCGTCGGCAAATCGCTATGGAATTGTCATTGGTGGTCGTCTTGTGAAAGTGAACAAATTCGTCTGCGTGAAGCGGTGAGTCGAGCCGCTTTAGGAGAGGTCGTCCGCTACGACTGCGACGTCCAAATGATGGGCGACTCTCTCATGACCATCGACTTCATGCTCTCACCCATGCGTGACGAAGCCGGACGAATCACACACCTGATTCCCTCTGGCGTCGACATTTCTGACAGAATGAAGGCACAAAGGGAACTCGCCGAACGAGAGCGTCAGTTTCGTGCAATTACTGAAACGCTCCCGGTGTTCGTCTGGACGGCATCAAGAGACGGCTTACTTGACTATTTCGGATCGCAGATCAGCGAGTTCACCGGCGTAGCAATCGACGATTTGCTGGGAGCGAAATGGACGAGTGTGATTCATCCCGAAGATCTGCAGTCGCTTCAGGAGAAATGGGACCATTCGCTCGCAACCGGTTTGCCCTACTCGACGGAGTTTCGGCTGCGAAACACAGACGGCGCGTATCGCGTGGTCCACGCCCGTGCCGTCCTGGCGGGAGATGGGCCGGAGAAGTCACGAAAATGGTATGGCGCGACGATAGACGTCGACGACCTCAAGAGCGCCGAAGCACGACTTCGAAAAATGGCCGACACGCTTGAAACTCGCGTTCAGGAGCGCACGCGACAGCTCGACGAAAGGTCGAGGCAGCTAAAGGGTCTGGTGCTCGATCTGGCAGATACAGAAACACGAGAACGCAAGCGCCTGGCCCAGATCCTGCATGATCACTTTCAGCAACTCATCTCCGCCGCCAAGCTCAAGGCAGGAATGGTTAGGCGACGAATCACTGAGGCCGAGGCTGTCGAATCCATTACTCAGATCGAGCAGCTTTTGGATCAGGCGATCACCGAATCGCGCTCGCTGGCGACCGAGCTGAGCCCGCCCGTTTTGCATGATGCTGGCTTAAAGGCGGGATTCGAATGGCTGGCGAGGAAGATGGAGCGGGATCATGGGCTTGAGGTTGTGATACATGTCGATTCGAATGCCGAGCCCGAGGCCGAGAGTGTGCGCCTGGTCTTGTTCGAGTGCGTCCGCGAAATGGTGTTTAATGTCGTTAAACATGCGGGGGTCAAACGCGTGACCGTAGATATGCGATCAAAGATGGATCAACTCCTATCCATCACCGTAAGCGATTCGGGTGTCGGATTTGAACTAGGACCAGACCTGACGGCCCAGCGGTCGGACGGTTCATTCGGGCTTTTCAGTATTCGCGAGCGACTTTCAATGCTCGGTGGTGTGCTCAACATCCGTTCCAAACCCGGAACGGGAACGGAGGTGGAAATTGTCATTCCTGTCGCGATGAGGCTGCCCGAATCCGCGAGCGGCAACAGGTCCTTGCCTGTCGTGAATGTCATCGCATCTGGTGAGATGAAGCGTGTACGCGTACTCGTTGCGGACGACCACAAAATGTTCCGCGAGGGACTCATCGCGCTCGTCGCACAGGAGCCCTACGTAACGATCGTGGGCGAGGCGGGCGACGGCGTGCAGGCGCTCGCGCTGGCACGATCGACTAGCCCCGACATTGTTATTTGCGACATCTCCATGCCGAAAATGAACGGCATTCAGGTGACTTCCGCGCTCAAACGCGAAATGCCCATGACGCGTGTCATAGGCCTTTCCATGCACGAACGCGATGACATGGCACAGGCGATGCGCGACGCGGGAGCGGTCGCCTATTGCACCAAGGGCGGCCCGACCGAAGCGCTCCTGACAGTGTTGAAATCCGTCGCCAGTTCAGTGGGCACATCCATGAGCGGCTACCAAATGGGCTCTTCGTCAGGTTCGTCAAATGGCCGACACGGTTGACAGAGAAACTGAAATTGTCGAGTAAATTGAAGGGGTCTCAAATCGCAAAAACATTGGTGGGAGAAGCACTGAGCCGGCCTGTACAAGTTCGCCTGATGTGAGGGTGTTGACAATTCCACATACTTCTTTCTAAACAATCATTCACTCTTCCATCACCGATCGTAACTACGGAGTAGCATCATGCCCAGCCAGACCGCAGAATCGTTTGAACGTCATTCTGATCAAGACCAACGCACTATGCCCGCGTCCAATCCCGCCAGTTTAAGCCGTTCCGTTCAAACACTCGCGCTTGTGGGCACCTACCAACCGCGTCAGTGCGGCATAGCGACTTTCACACAAGACCTGCGCAACTCGATCGCAAGTGTCGTCGGATCAAACAATACCCGCGTCATCGCCATCGACGATCTGCCGGGCGCGTACGCTTATAATGAGGAAGTCACACTCAATCTTCCGCAACAATCTCGACGCGACTACAGACTGGCTGCAGACCTTCTAAATGTGAATCAAATTGACTGTGTCGTGGTTCAACACGAATACGGCATTTTCGGCGGGGAAAATGGAAAATACATACTCGACATGGTGCATCGTCTGCGAATGCCCGTCATAACGACTCTGCACACGCTTCTGACACATCCCAGTCCGGGCGAGCGCGACATCATGTGCGAAATTGTCGATCAGTCCGCGCGCGTCGTGGTGATGACCGAACGCGGGCGCGACATCCTTACTCAAACCTACGGAGTCGCAGACGCGAAGATCGCGCTCATTCCTCACGGCGTTCATGAGCAATCGTTCAGCGACCCTCACTTCTACGCCGAGCAACTCGGCCTTCAGGGCAAGCGCGTTCTTCTTACGTTCGGGCTGATGGGTCCAGGAAAGGGTCTTGAAACAGCATTGCGTGCGCTCCCTGCGATCGTCGAGGCGCATCCGAACACGGTTTATCTCATCGTCGGCGCGACGCACCCTCATGTGCTGCGCCGCGAGGGGACACAATATCGTCAATCCTTGGAAGCCCTCGCGACATCACTGGGCGTTCGAGACCATGTCCAGTTTCATGAACGCTTCGTGAGCGTCGAGGAGTTGAGCGTTTTCCTCGGCGTGGCCGACGTTTATGTGATGCCTTATCCGAATCTGCAGCAGGTGACGTCTGGAACTCTAGCCTACGCGATTGGTGCGGGGAAGGCTGTAGTTTCGACTCCATTCTGGCACGCGCAGGAGTTACTCGCCGACGGCCGAGGTCGACTCTTTGCATTCAATGATTACGCCGCACTGTCGGCGTGCGTCATTGAACTGCTGGGCGACGACGACCAGCGTAATGCAATCCGGCGCAGGGCGTATCAACACAGCCGCGACATGCTTTGGTGCAATATCGGCAAAAAATATGTCGAGCTTGCGCAGCAGGTTCTATACGAGCGACATCAGGGCGTGGACCGACAACTGACTGTGCCCCATACTCTGACGGCGCTTTCGCTGGAGAATGAGCCATCGCTAGACCACATTCTTCGCATCAGTGACGACTGCGGCATGCTACAGCATGCGCGATTCGCGCTTCCTGATCGACACCACGGCTACTGCATCGACGACAATGCCCGGGCACTCATCGGGACCATTGATTACTACAGGTTGCGCGAAGATCAACGTTGTTTGCCGCTTATCGATCGTTATCTGGCGTTCATCGCCCATGCACTGAATGAAAGTTCGGGTCGGTTCAGAAACTTTATGGATTATCAGCGAAATTGGCAGGAAGAAGCAGGCAGCGAAGACTCGCACGGCAGGGCGATGTGGTCACTCGGACATTGCGTGAAATACGCGCCGCAGGAATCACAACGACTCGTGGCGTATCAGTTGTTTAAACTTGCTTCTAAGGCAGTGGAGTCGTTCAGGTCACCGCGTGCGTGGGCATTCACGCTTCTCGGGCTAAAACGTTTTAACGATCAAATCGGAATCGATCTTGAGGTGACCAATCATCTCCGCTCACTTGCCACACGTCTTCATTCCTGGCATCTCGCAGGGCAGACTGACCAATGGCCATGGCCCGAGCCATTGCTCACCTACGATAACGCGCGAATTGCACAGGCACTCATAGAGTGCGGCGAAACGCTTGACGATTCGACGATGAAAGAAGAGGGCATCGCCACTCTTAATTGGATTGTGAATCTTCAGGTCAATAGTTCAGGTGTGGTATCGCTCGTGGGCAATCAGGGCTGGGCTTCCAGTGACGGGACGCGGGCGAGATTCGACCAGCAGCCTCTCGAAGCCGCCGCCGTCATCGACGCGTGCGAAGCGGCATATGGTGTTTCAGCCGACGATCAATGGTTTGATTCGGCGAAATCCTTCTACCTTTGGTTTCTAGGTGCGAATGATTTGTCGTTGGCACTGCGAGACGCGGTATCGGGTGGTTGTGCCGATGGTCTGCACGCGACGGGCGTCAACTACAATCAGGGTGCCGAGTCGTCACTCGCGTGCTTTATGGGCACTCTTGCGATCCAAAGACTCTACGCCCAGGCCATCCAGTTGGGCGTACATTCGATTCGATCCGCCGCATTTGAATCACCTGATGGCATTCATTCGCGACCCGCAGAAGTTTCGTAGTCGCAAAGCCATGTACCAAGTACCAAGACGACAAGACAACGGGACCGGGCTGCACCCCACACTCCCCATCCGGCGACTGCCCGTCGAGCTGAGAAGCGACGACAGGAGAGTCATTTTGCGTTCGTTCATTGTGCCCGAAGACCGTGCGTGGCGCGTGCTTAAACGAGTCGCATCCATGAGCGTGGATGAAGTCACTTCGGCGCTGGAGTGGCTCAATAACAGCTATGCCCACCGTCACCATTCACTGTCTTTAGTCTGCATCGAAAACTTCGAGCACACCGCACACACGATTGGTTGGAATCATCCGTTATCGATTGACCAGCGCATGCTGGCTGGCGGGTATTTCAGCATGGAATACTCGATTGAGTCGGCCGCGCTGTTTAATCCGTCGATCTGTATTCACCCGAATCAGTCTGGCACCCTGCCCGGCGCAACTCGGTTCGTTATGAGTCTTCGCGCGACAGGCGAAGGGCACGTCAGTTCGATTGTCTTCCGAACGGGCACCATCAACGCGGACGACACCGTAACGATCGATCCGCTTCCGCCGAGGCTCCAGCGTGCGCGGATGACTCCCGACCGCTCGTACCAGCTTTCCGTTTTCACCCGAAAGCTAATCGATATGGGCGCGATCGATTCGGCCGTTGATGAACTGCTTCGCTCTTTGCCCGATTGTTTCTCCCTCGACGAGTTGCACGAAACGATTGCTCGAAAACCGCCTGACCAGCACACGCCAGGATTTCGCTCGGTGCTCTGGCTTGCGGAATCGAATTATCACGTCGATCTTTCCACCAATTCGCGTCTTGACGAATTGGCAATTTTTCCACTCAGTCGCGGCGAATCCAACGGCATGGAAGACCTGCGTCTGACTCGATTCATCGAAGACGACGGATCGGTGCTCTATTGCGGCACATATACCGCCTACAACGGCGCGCGTATCATGCCGATGCTGCTGACAACCACATCATTCAAGCATCTCGAATTTCACTCGCTCAATGGAAGATGTGCGCTCAATAAAGGCATGGCGCTCTTCCCCAGACGCATCGACGGTGACCTGATGATGTGCGGACGCATCGACGGCGAACGACTGTTCCTCATGCGCTCGCGAGCGATCCACTTCTGGGACAACGCGACCGTTCTGGCTTCGCCAGAGTATCTCTGGGAGACCATGCTGATCGGCAATTGCGGGCCGCCCGTCGAGACGCCGCGAGGCTGGATTTTACTCACACACGGCGTCGGGCCGATGCGGACATATTCACTCGGCGCAATGGTGCTCGATCTCAAAGATCCATCTCGCGTGATAGGCCATTTGCGCGAACCACTGCTCACACCCAGTGAGTCTGGACGCGAAGGTTACGTTCCCAACATTGTCTACACGTGCGGCAGCCTGCTACAGGGTGACGATCTGTTTATCCCGTTCGCTCTGGCCGACAAAACCACCAGCATGGCCGTTGTAAATGTCGATGCTTTAATTGATCAGGCAATCAAGGACAAGGCCTCCTAGAAAGTCTGATCTCGACAAAATGCATTTTGGTTAAAACGCGTTGCGCTGGTTCGATCCCCTACGACGATGCGACTGTTTTCCCCGATCGTAGCAATCTGACGACTGCATATTATGTTGCAATCGCTTTTTTCGACTGGCGATGATCAAACCAATTCACTAAGGAACTGACATGAATACTGCAGACATGAACACCATCGCGACCAACAGTCTGGCCGAGCCGAATGATTTGCTCGAGCTTCGTCAAATCGATGATCAGTCGATCGAAGTGATTCGTCATCTGGTACAAGCCTGCCGCGACGGCGAGCAGGGATATCAGACCGCCGCCGAGCAGCTTCACGCCACTGACCCCCTTCACGCAGAGTTGATGGGTTTCAGTGTCGATCGCGGTCATTGTGCGGCAGAACTCGAGATGGCGCTGGCGGAACTCGGCGTGAGTTCAGACGCCTCGGGATCAGTCACCGGCGCTCTGCACCGCGGATGGATTAATCTGAGGCAGGCCTTGGCGACGAAAGAGCACAACGCCATCCTCGCTGAGTGCATCCGCGGCGAGGAGTCTGCGGTAAATCAATATGATCAGGCATCTCTGTCATCCATGCCCGCAGGTCTCGCGGGACTAATTCAAAAACAGGCCAGAGAAATCGCGGGCGTTCTCGCGCGGATTAAGAACCTCGCCTACGCCGACTCGATGCTTTCAAAAGCCACCGTTTAGTCTCTATTTACATCACCAACATTTTCAAAAGGAAGACTTTTATGGACACCATCAACGAACTTTTTCAGGAACAAATTAAGGACCTGCACAGCGCTGAAAAACAGCTCGTCAAGGCGATTCCGCGGATGATCAAGGCCGCCAGTTCAGACGCGCTTAAGCAGGCGTTTCAGTCCCATTTAAACGAGACGGAAACGCACATCACAAGGCTCGAGAAAATCGCCAAGGCATGCGGATTCTCTCCGACCGGCAAGGTATGCAATGGCATGAAAGGTCTGCTCGAAGAAGCCGTC
This sequence comes from Tepidisphaerales bacterium, assembly GCA_038326995.1. Taxonomy (GTDB): domain Bacteria; phylum Planctomycetota; class Phycisphaerae; order Tepidisphaerales; family Tepidisphaeraceae; genus JBBQKP01. Next base: position 2,080 of record JBBQKP010000036.1, on the reverse strand, counting down.
GAGGCGGCGGGCGAGGAGGGCGACGACGCGGTCGTGGATGCGGGCTTGATCGCGGCGGCACAGCGTGTGGAGCATTACGAAATCGCGGGTTATGGAACTTCGCGACGACTCGCAACCCTAGCGGGCTACGACGACCACGCCAAGACGCTGAGCGAAACTCTCGACGACGAAAATGCGGCGAATCGAGCCTTGACGGATGTCGCTGAAACCGTGCTTTATCCCAGCATCATGGCGGCCGAGGAACGTGAACTGGATTCCGATGATGACGAAGAGTCGGATGCCGGCCTGGCCACCTCAAAATCAAAGAACGCCCGCGCTACGACCAAGAAGTAGCTCGACGGCGATCGTGCATCCGCGGATCGTTTCTCCAACTAAAAAAAGACGCCGCTGCCGAAATAACTCGGCGGCGGCGTTGTCGTTTCATTTATTCACGCTCTGCCAGTCACCCGCCCAGTTTAGCCAATTCTTCTTCCGCACTGGCGAGCTGCTGCCTGGTTTCATCCACAAGTTTGGCCGGCGCTCGGGCGATATATCCTTCGTTGGAAAGCCTGCCTTTTAGGCTTGCGATAGCTTTGGCGAGGTCGGCCTTTCGCTTTTCGCTTGAACCTGAATCGATCAGGCCTTCCACATAAATGCCGCAGTTGGCGGCGCTTGTTTTGCTCGCGGATTCTGGCTCGGCGACACCCGCTCCGACGGCCTTGATCTCGCACACCGCCAGGAGTTCGATAAATGCTCGATTCTCCAAAATCTGGCCGGCCAGGCTCTCTGATGAAAGGTCGCCCGATGGAATGATCGTCACGAGCACTTTCTTCTTCGGGTCCGCTTTCGCACTGTTTCGCAGCTCTCGGACGGCCACGATAATTTCCTGCATCTGCTCGATGATTCGCTCTGAAGCGGCATCGATGCCGCCAATTGTCGTTGGCCAAGACGCGTTCATCAGTCGTTCGGATGACGCACACAAAAATCGTGAGTCGATGCCGCGACTCGGGCAGATTTCGTTCAGTGCCCACCACAGTCGCTCGGTGATCAGAGGCATCACCGGATGCAGAAGTCGCAGCGCCTGATCGAGACACGTCGCCAGCACAAGGGCCGTCGCATCGCGCCTGTTCGCGTCGCGCATCGCCGGCTTCGCGGCCTCAAGATACCAGTCGCAGAAATCCCTCCAGACAAAATCGTAGACCGCTCTGGCGTATTGGTCATAACGATAATCCGCCAGCGATTGATTACACGCTTCGATCGTTCGCGCGAGTCTTGAGAGAATCCATCGATCGACCGACGACCATTTTGTTTCATCGACGACCGGCGTCGTCCCCTTGATCTGCATGAACACGAACCGGGCCGCGTTCCAAAGCTTATTGGCGAAATTTCGTCCGAGGTCGAATTTGGTCGACGTGTTTTTTGCGACAATAAACTCGGCCGGGGCTTCGCCCGAGATGCTGCCGTAGCTGGTGGCGAATTTCTTGCCGCCCCGTTCGACGACGGGCTGCGCGACGTTGTATCCGGCCGAATTTGTGATGAACGGCGGCGTAAATGCTTCGCCCGTGAATGGGTCGAGACAGTCGACGGGAAGCCGTGCGTCCTGGGACTGGGTGGCCATGTGGCAAAGCGTAAATCTCATCGCGTCCGTGCCGTGCGTTTCGATGATGTCCAGCGGATCGACGCCGTTGCCCAGAGACTTCGACATTTTCTGGCCGTGGCCGTCCTGAATCATGGCGTGCACGAGCACGTCATTAAAAGGCAATCGCCGTGGTGTGCCCTCGCATTCAAGGAGATAGCGATTAAACATCACCATGCGGCTGACCCACAGCGTGATGATTTCGCGCGAGGTGCAGAGCGTGTCCGTCGGATTCCACGCCGCCATCTCGGGCGATTTTTCGGGCCACTTCAACGTGCTCATCGGCCAGAGCGCGCTGCTGAACCATGTGTCCAAAACGTCGGCGTCTTGCACGAAGCCCATCGATTCAATTTCGCGTTCGACATCGGATTGATTCGGTGCGACGCACACGCAAGTGGAATCGCCCGTGATGACGCCGGAATCGAAAAGTAAATTGAGTCGCTCGATCGAAACTGACTTGCCTTC
>JBBQKP010000035.1:0-22442 GCA_038326995.1 Tepidisphaerales bacterium | reverse complement strand
TCATGCCGCTCATGCTCGCAATCGCAAGATCGACGATGTCGACGCCCGCCTCGCTCGCACTCAAAACACTGGCCGCGCTGATGCCCGAGGTGTCGTGCGTGTGGAAGTGAATCGGAAGATCGGTTTCATTGCGAAGCGCCTTGACGAGTGCCTTGGCCGCGAACGGTTTGCAAAGCCCAGACATGTCCTTGATGGCGATGGTATGAGCGCCCATTTTTTCAAGCTGCTTCACCAGCTTGACGTAATACGCGAGCGAATACTTCGTGCGTTTGGGGTCGAGAATATCGCCCGTGTAGCAGAGCGTTCCTTCGCAGATGCTGCTCGTTTCTTCTCGCACGGCCTTCATCGCGACTTTCAGGCCGTCGGGGTCGTTGAGCGAATCGAAAATTCGAAACACGTCGATGCCAGCCTGGCTGCTGGCCTTGACGAACTCCTTCACCACATTGTCCGGGTAATTCGTGTAGCCGACCGCGTTGGCGCCGCGTAGCAGCATCTGGAACAAAATGTTCGGCACGCGCTGCCGCATCTGCGCGAGACGTTCCCACGGGTCTTCCTGCAGGAACCGCATGGACGTATCGAAGGTCGCCCCGCCCCACATTTCCAGGCTGAACAGGCCGCTCATTTCGCGTGCGACGTAATCGGCGATTTTGAGGATGTCGTAGGTGCGAACACGCGTGGCGAGAAGTGACTGGTGCGCATCACGCATCGTCGTATCGGTGATGAGCAGGCGTTTCTGCTTACGCGTCCACTCGGCGAACTTTTTCGGCCCGAGTTCTGCGAGTTTGTCCTTCGTGCCTTTTGGAATCGGCTTTCCAAGATCGAAGTCGGGCACGACGGGAGTTGGGATTCGTCGGTTCGCGTCGTAGCGTGCTTTGACATCGGGCCTGGCGTTGACGATGACGTCGCCCAGATAGCGCAGGAGTTTGGTGGCGCGGTCTTGCCTGGGCGCGAAGGTGAAGAGTTCGGGCGTGTTGTCAATGAACGTCGTCGTGACATCGCCCGATAGAAATGCCGGATGCTTGATGACGTTTTCGAGGAAGGCGATGTTGGATTTCACGCCGCGAATTCGGAACTCACGAAGGGCGCGGTCCATGCGGTGTGCGGCATTTTCGAGTGTGTTGTCGAAAGCGCTGACCTTGACCAAAAGCGAATCGAAATACGGCGTGATCTGCGCCCCGGCGTACGCGGTTCCGCCGTCGAGGCGAATGCCCAGACCGGCCGCGCTGCGGTAGGTCGTAAGGCGTCCGTAGTCTGGCGTGAATTTGTTCGCCGGGTCTTCGGTGGTGATTCGGCACTGAATCGCCACGCCGCGTGGTTCGATGTCCTCCTGCTTGGGTAGACGAATCACATCGTCATGCAGTTTATGGCCCTGTGCGACGAGAATCTGTGTCCGCACGATGTCCACGCCGCAGACGAGTTCGGTGACGGTATGTTCGACCTGAACGCGCGGATTGACCTCGATAAAATAGAACGCACTTGTGTCGACATCGAGCAGGAATTCGACCGTGCCCGCGTTGTAATAGCCCGCTTCCTTCATGAGGGATTTCGCGCTCTCGCAAATGCGAATGCGAAGCGCCAGGGGGAGCGTGGCCGCGGGGGCGACCTCGACGACTTTCTGGTGTCGCCTTTGGACAGAGCAATCGCGCTCCCAGATGTGCACGATGTTGCCGTGCTTGTCGCCCATGATCTGCACTTCGATGTGCTTGGCCCGGCGAATATATTTTTCGACGAAGACTTCGGTGCGTCCAAAGGCGGCGCCTGCTTCGCGCTGGGCCTCGTCGAGTTTGCCCGGCAGTTCTTCGGCATTCAGCACGACGCGCATCCCGCGTCCGCCGCCGCCGAAGCTGGCTTTGAGGATGACGGGGACGCCTATTTTTTTCGCCGCGGCGACGACATCCTTCGGGTTGGTCATACCGTGACCGGTTCCCGGAATGGTCGGTACGCCCGAGCGATCGGCCAGTTCCTTGGCAGCGGTTTTATCGCCGAAACGTTCGAGCAGATCAGGTGACGGCCCGATGAAAGTGATGCCGTTTTTCTCGAGCGCACGCGCGAAGTCGCCGCGTTCGGAAAGAAAGCCGTAGCCCGGGTGGACGGCATCGACGCCGCACTGCTTGCAGACCCGCACAATGTTATCGATGTTGAGATAGCCCTTGACGGGCTCGCCTCCCAGTGCCGGGCCGATCTGATAGGATTCATCCGCTTTGAAGCGGTGCAGCCCGAAGCGATCTTCATAGGTGTAGACCGCCACGGTGGACAGGCCGAGTTCGGTGGCGGCGCGCATCACGCGAATCGCGATTTCAGATCGGTTGGCGACAAGGATTTTTTTCATAATGTGAACGCACGCGGTTGGAAGGGCGGATTGTGGCGGAAGCGGGCGGATTGTCGAGAGGGGATGGTAATTGCTCCGATAAACAAAATCATTCATCGCCCGATCGATCTGATAAGAAATCCCACTAATTTTTCGCGCGAGACTGCTGGAGGGCTTCACTCCATGACGCTTCTGCCGAGCCTTTCATTTCCGGGCAGCAGGGACTGCCGCCCTCAAATCTGTCGGCGAAAAAATTTACCGCCATCTGTATCACCGATTTACTCTTTCGAGATGCGATAAATTCTCTGCGCCTGATTGTCGGTGAAGAGAAGGGTTCCATCGGGCGCTTCAATGACGTCGACCGGACGGGTCAGGAAGCGATTGTTTCCCGCATCAATGCCGTCGACGATTTTCATGAGTCCAAAAGGCTTGCCGGTCATGGGGTCGAACAGCACGCGTGCGACGCAGTAGCCCACGCGAACTGAGCTGTTCCACGAACCGTGGAAGGCCTGGATCAGGTCGCCGCGATGACCTGTGAGCGGCCCGCCGGTGAAATACGAACTCGACAAAAATGTGAACCCGTTGGCAGCCCAGTGCGCGCCATAGCAGAACTCGGGCACGGTTGTTCTCGCGGCGAGTTGATGGAGATCGTCGCGCTTGCCGACGAATTCCTGTCGTGGGATTCGCAGGCCGGTGATGAACGGATGGCCGTAGAAGGCGTCCTGCACGTAATGATTAAGTTCGTCGGGCGGGTTGAGGTCTGTGATGGGCTGGTTGCCTTTGCGATCGCCGAACGGAGTGCCGAAATTGTCCGAGCCGTGGTCAGCGCCCCAAAGTTCGTCGGTTGATTCCCCGTTTGAATCAATGCGGAACTGCAGCTTCAGGGTGTTGCGAATTCCGGTAGCGAAAATCTGCTTGTCGGAGGCTTTTCCATCGGAGCCCAGCGCGAAGGAATAGATCGTGCTTCGAGTGGGCGGGGCCTCCATATTGGAGGGATCACTGACCGCGACAAACACGTGTGAGTCGGAGACGGCGATGCCCCATGTCGGGTGCCCGCCTCCTTGCGGAAGGTCGGTGGTGACGACGACGGTTTCGTCAGCGCGGCCGTCGGCGTTGGTGTCGCGTGCTCGCTTCACCGCGCCCTGCTCACTGCTTGTGAAATAGACCCAGCCGTCCTTCACGAACATCGAATGCACAGCCTTCTCATTCTCGACGAACGGAACGCGCGTTTCGAACGTGCCGTCATTGTCGAGATCGCGAAGCAGCAGAATGATTCCACTGTTGGGCTGAGATAAAAGCACGCCGCCCGAGGGAGCGTTGGCCATGAATCGCGCCTCGCCCAGATTCTCCGCGGCGAGCGTGACCTTGTATCCCGGTCGAACAGTGAACGCCGGGATATCGCCCACAGCCTTGCCCGCAACCTTGCCCGCAGCCTGCCCTTGCAACTCCGCGCTGAGCAAAGAACAGCATGCGAGAAAAAAGACTGCTGGCGTGAAGAGGTTTTGCATCGGTCGGACTATACCCGCTGTAAAGTTTTATCGATGCCCCTGGAACCTACGCATAATCGGACCTCTGATGTGCCCGGCGCTGGACATGCATTTGATAAGCGCTAAAGTCGCGGGCAGGAGATACCCATTCATGAAGAATTTTTCGCGAACTATCGTTGGATTGATAATCACGGTTTCATTTGGTGCCGGCTGCCAAAATCGCCTGCACGATCAGAACAAGTCGCTGTACACCCAGAATCGAGAGCTGCAGGATCGGACACAGCAGCTCGAAACCGAACTCGGACAACGACCAGACGCGTCGCAAGTTGCGGCACTTCAGGCAGGCCTATCCGAGCGAGATGCGCGAATCGCAGAGTTGGAAAAGCAGCTTCGAACACCATCGGCAAGCGCTGACGGAGTTGCCAGCGGCCCGGGGATCGAAGGAATCGAAACTGAGTTCGACAAGGCGACGGGCGAGATGACCGTGCGCGTCCCCGGCGATGTTTTGTTTGATGCGGGTGTCGCGACGATCAAACCCAGTGCACGTGCGACACTCGACAAGATCGCCGCAGCTCTTGAAGGTCAATATCTCGCCAAGAAAGTGCGCGTCGAAGGCCATACCGATGCCGATCCGCTCGTCCGCACGCGAGCACAGTGGACGGACAATCGCGGCCTGTCTTCAGCACGAGCATTGGCGGTCGCTCGATATCTGGAAGGCAAGGGCGTGGACAGCAAGCGCGTGGTCACGTCGGGCTTCGGCGAGTTCTCGCCGCGCGGATCGGACAAGAGCAAAAATCGTCGCGTCGAGATCGTCGTCTTGACGCGGTAGTCGAATTGGTTTGTGTCCTCAATCTTCCGGGCGCGCGTCATGACCGTATCGATTCTTAACTACGGGCTTGCGAATCTGCGATCCGTGCAGAAGGCCTTCGAGCACGTGGGCGTGGAGGCGCGCATCATTAGTACGCCCGAGGAAGTCGAAGCGGCCGAGCGGCTGGTCGTGCCGGGTGTCGGCGCGGTGGCCGATGCACTCAGGCACGTTCGCGATCAGCATCTCGACGGCCCGATCCGCGATCACGTCCGTAAGGATCGGCCGCTATTGGGAATTTGCCTGGGTCTGCAAATGTTGTTCGAGACCTGTCACGAGGACGGCGTGCACGCGGGCCTGGGTATCCTCAAGGGCGAGTGCGTTCGCTTCGACGTCGACAAAACAATGGGCCTGAAAGTTCCGCACATGGGTTGGAACAGTCTGGACGTGGTCAACACTACAAAGCTCTTCGACGGGCTCGAACCGGGAGCGTACGCGTATTTCGTTCACGGTTATCACGTGAGGCCAGTCGATCTTTCTATCGTGTGCACGATGACGGATTACGGCAGGCCGTTCGTCAGCAGCGTTCGACAAGGCAATCTGACGGCGACTCAATTTCACCCGGAGAAGAGCCAGGCGGTGGGATTGCGGATGCTGGCGAACTTCGCGAAGAACTAGTTTCTATTTTCCCGGCACTTTCAATTGCCACTCGGGCTTGTATCCGCGGCAGTGGTAAACGCCCCCCGGCGGGATGTTCGCCATGACGAGCTTGAATTTGACGCTCTGAAAAATCTTGGTGTAAGTGCCTTTGAAAAGCAGAGGCACGACGGTGATCTGGCTGAAATACGCGTCGCTGCCACGCGCCTGAAGGGCTTCAAACATCGCGAGGTTGACGGCCTTGGGCAATTGAGGTGTGGGCAGGCCGCTCAGGACGACGTCGATTTTAAAAATGCCCAGCCGGTCGAGTTCCTGCGACAGTTTTGAGACATCGCCGTGGACTACGGTTGCCTCGGGGCAATTGGCACGAAGAATGGGCAGAAAACTCTCTTCCAATTCGAAGGCGATCAGACGGCTCTCAGGGTGCATCTTTTTAAGTGCGACCCGCGTGATCGGGCCGGTGCCGGCACCGAGCTCGATGATGATCTGCGGACGGGTCGGGTCGATGTATCTCGAAGTCTCGGCAGAGAGTTGCGGGCTGGAAGGGTGAATGCTCGAAACCTGGGCACGTTTCTTGAGGAACGTCTTAAGAAAAAGACGGGTGCCCTGTGACTTGGGGCCGGGGGATTTGATCTTCGGGATGGCGGATGTCTTCTTTGCGTTTCCGGCGACTGGAATCATGGTCGATCCAGTTTTACAGACGCGCGTGTAAAAGCAAGCGTACTGATGTCTGTGGTTCTGACTGCGATCTCGTCCTTGGCAAAAACACTTGATTTGCAAACCAACATTGGTCGTCTTGTGGGCAACTACGGGTCGATGGGCGGTTGAACTCGAGCCTGCGCCGTTGCCTCTTCCGCAGGATTCGGCGATATTCAAAATTCGAAAGGTATAACCCATGAGCACCACAATAAGCAACATCGCCGATCTGACCGAAGCCGATATCGATCGGAATACGCTGCAGCCGGAGATTCATGTCGACGAGAAGCGGCTCAAGCTTCGTGATTTGCTCAAAACCGTTGTGAAGGTCAACGGATCGGACCTGCACCTTCAGGCGGGCAGTGTTCCCATGATTCGTGTCGACGGGCGGGCGAGGTTTCTCGATTGTCTGCCGCCCGATGACGCGTTGATGAGCGAGTATGTCAAAGACCTTGTCAACGATCCTGACAAGTTTCGTGAATTGGAGCAGAAGGGGAGCGTCGACGTCGCCTTTTCTGACCCTGAAGTGTCGGCCCGGTTCCGTACCAGCGTGTTTCACTCGCGACAGCGTTATGCCGTGGTGATGCGCCGAATCATCACCAAGATTCCCGATTTCGGGGACTTGAACTTGCCGCCTCAGGTCGAAAAATTCGCGGAGTTCCAGCGCGGCATCTGCATCGTGGCCGGGACAACTGGGAGCGGCAAGACCACCACCCTGGCGGCGATCATCGGCAAAATTAACCGCACCCGCTCCGAGCGAATTTTGACCATCGAAGACCCGATCGAGTTTCAGCACGAGAACGTCAAGTCGCTGGTTTCTCAGGTCGAAGTCGGCACGGACAGCGAGAGCTACGAATACGCGCTGCGCGCCGCAATGCGTCAGGACCCTGATACGCTTTTGATCGGCGAAATTCGCGATAAGTTCTCACTCGGCACCGCACTCAAGGCCGCCGACACCGGCCACCTGGTCTTCACCACCATCCACGCCACCAACGCATGGACGGCCGTGCAGAGACTCGTCTCACTTTTCGATCCCGACACCAAAGACCTTCAGCAGCAACAGCTCGCGCTCAATCTCAACGGCATTATCTGTCAGCGACTGGCGAAAAAACGCGAGGGCAAAGGACGCGTTCCAGTCATCGAAATCATGATGAACACGCCCCTGACGAAGAAGCACATTCTTGATGGCGAGTTCGACAAATTGAAGGGCAGCGTCGGCAATCGTGAGGCGGGCAGTCAAAGCTTTGACCAGCATCTGACCGATCTCTTCCAAAAGCAGATTATCGATGTCAAAGAGGCCGAGCGTGTGGCGAGCAACGTGGACGCACTCAAACTCGCCTTGCGTGGCATCGGCAATAGCGACAACAGACTTCGCTGAACATTGGTCGGCATACGGAAATGCGGCCTGTCGAACTTAAATGGATTTGAATCCCAATGGCCGATTATTCAGATGTTTCTCATCTTCCTGGCGTACGCGAAGCGATCGCCCTGATCGACCGTGTCGTCGTCGAGCCACGTCTGATGGTCGCGTCCTCGCTCGAACACGTGCCCGGGCATTTTATTCAGAAGGAAGTCGTCGCCGACCGCGATTACCCGCCTGTCGATCAGTCAATCGTGGACGGTTTTGCGGTGCACGCTTCTGAGGCGACATCAGGCGCGGAGCTGACCATCGCCGGTGAAATTTTCGCCGGCGGTTCGCTCGCCCGGCCGCTTCGTTCGGGCGAATGCGTTCGAATCACGACGGGCGGGGCGTTGCCGCAAAGTGCCGATGCGTGCGTGCCCGTCGAGCACACCACACTCGTCTCATCCACTCGAATCAGGATCAATCGTCCACCTGCCCTAAGACATTTCATCTCAGGCAGAGCCAGCCAGTGCTCGGCCGGCGAAACGCTGCTTACAGTCGGCAGCAGACTTACTCCGGCCGCGTTGGGCATATGTGCTCAGGTCGGAGCATCAAGGCCGTTGGTTGCGATGCGGCCCCGCGTTGCCGTGCTGACCAGCGGCGACGAAATCATTCCATATTACGAAGCCGCCTCGCCGACGCAGATGCGAAACAGTAATGCGCTTCTGCTGGGCGGCCTGCTGCTGAAGCTCGATTGCACCGTCAAGCGTTTCGAGCACGCCGCCGATGATCCCATCGCAATGCGCGTCGCCGTCAAACGCATTCTCGACTCCGGCGAAATCGATGTGCTGTTTATCTCGGGCGGCATGAGTGTGGGCGTACGTGACTACGCCCAGCGCGTGCTGAGCGAGCTCAAGTTCGATACGCACATCGAAAAACTTCGAATCAAGCCCGGCAAGCCCTTCGTTTTCGCGTCACGCTCGCACCGCGTCGCGGGCATTGATCAGATTCAGCACGTTTTTGGATTGCCCGGCAATCCGGTCAGTGGTTTTGTGTGCACGCTCGTGCTCGCATCGCGCCTTCTCACCCGGCTTTCGGGCGGTGAGATTTGTCCTGACCTGCGCGAGTGCGTGCTGGAGAATGACCTCGCTTCCAATGGTGCACGTGAGTTCTACCAGCCGGCCGTCGTTACGGGTTCGCATGTTCGCGGCCTGCACTGGAACGGCAGTGCCGATACCATCACGCTGGCCCGTGCGAACGCGTTCATTGTTCGCCCCGAAAACGCACCCGAATCCAGCGCGGGCCGAACTGTTTCGGTTCTGATGTTCCCGGCGTAAACTCGTCCGAATTATCCAACCAACGATTTGCAAATTTTCCGCCGGAACGCCAAGTCGCCTTGCCTAAGCTAAATCCGTGAACTCATCACCCGTGCACTCAAAAAATTATCAGCGTCAACGCCTATGGTGCGGCATATTTGGAATCGGCGCCGTGCTCGGTTTTCTCTGGATCGGCCTCTTCTTCGGTTTGGATCAAATGCCCGCGCGCATCGGTCTTTCGAACTTTGGCTTGCCGATCTCCTTCGTACTGACGGCCGCGATTCTTGCGTTCATCACCGCATCCATTCAATTGCCAATTGACCTGATCGCCATGCGCGTCGAGCGACGATTCGGGCAGATTAAAAACGCTTCACTGATTCAGGAAGCGTACGTCCAACGCGTCATCGAAGGCGTGCTCGGCACCGCGTTCGCAGGGCTGGTACTGGGCGTGATTGTGCTCGTCTTGCCATCGTATTGGTACCTGGCCGCGGGCATCGTTCTGGCGGGTATCGGCGTGGTCCATATCGCGATTCCGTTTCTGCCCGCGCGGCGCGCTGTTTCGGTTGACCAGGCATGGACTGCGTCGCTCGAAGCAGAAGTGCGAAAGCTCAAATTGGAGATGCCAAAAATCGTCTGGATCGACCACGGCGAACGATCGCTGGCCGGCGGATGGCAAGGCGTGGGCATGTGGCGAAGGCTCGCGATCGCGTCGAGCCTTGGCGAGGTCGAGCCCAGATCGGCCGCGCTCTTGATCGCGCGAGAGATCGGCCACGACGTTCATCGACACCAACTCAAGAGCGCTTGCATCTCCGTCGCGTGGATCATCGCGGGCGTGTTGATCACCGCTTTGTTTTTGCCCGATCGTGTGATGCGCGACAACCCGGCGGGGCTTGTCATCTGGCTTGCCGCGGTGATGAGCACGTGGAGCTGGCTCGGCCTGTTTTGCCTTCCCTCAATCGGACGCAGGCAAATTTTTCAGGCGGACGCGTTTGCGGCACATGCAGTTGGTGACGAAACACGTTCGCTCGAAATGCTCGCCGCCTTGTCGAAGCACAACCTGCCCGACGAGAAACTTCCGCCCGTGGTCGCATGGGTGTTTCATCCGATCCCGACGATGGAAAAACGTCGGGCGGCCGTCGAGGCTCTATTTACAAATAAAAGAAAGGAGAACTGAGTCATGTCGATCATGCCGAGATTCTTATTCGCGATCGCAACGTGGTGTTTCAACCTTATCGGTCGAAGCCTGCACTGTCAGGCGGGCAGGCCGCACACGTTCAGACAGCCGCCCGGCTGGGCTTGAACAGCTGGGCTCAGGTGCTTCCGGGTTTTCAATCATTCTGAACTCTTAAAACTGACGGTGGGACGCCATCTGCATAGACTTATAACGAAATGGATACGCTCGATGTTACTGATGTCAGTCTGATTCCGATCGCCCAAAAGGTGCAGGCGGCCGAACAATTGTCGTTCGAGGACGGGCAAGTTTTATTCGCCTCGAAAGACGTACACGGCATCGGTCGACTCGCGCACGCCGTCCGCACGCGTCTGCACGGCGATATCGCTTATTACAATCGCAATCGCCACATCAATTACACCAACGTCTGCGCGTTGTCGTGCAAATTTTGCAGCTTCTACCGCAAGCGCGGCGAGAATGGCGCGTACGAAATGCCCGTCGAGCAAGTCGTCGCCGCCGCCATTAAAGCACGCGACGTCGGCGCGACCGAGGTTCACATCGTGGGCGGGCTGCATCCGTGGCAAAAGCTCGAATACTACCTCGAATTTCTTCGCGGTATTCGCCGTGAATGTCCGACGCTTCACATCAAGGCATTCACCGCCATCGAGATCGTTCACTTCTCCCGAATCGCGCGATTGTCGATCCGCGATGTTCTACTGGAGCTTCGCAAAGCAGGCCTGGGTTCACTGCCCGGCGGTGGTGCTGAAATTTTCGACGAGCGCGTCCACGACGAGGCTTTCAAAGGAAAAGTGCGCGAAGACAAATGGTTCGAAGTGCATCGCACCGCACATGCGCTGGGCATCTTCAGCAACGCGACCATGCTGTACGGCCATATCGAAGGAACCGATGAGCGCCTCACCCACATGCTCAAGCTGCGCGGATTGCAGCAGGAAGCACTCGACTTGCGACAGGCGGCCATCGCGTCGGGACAGACCGAAAACCTGCCCGCCTGCTTCAATTGTTTGATCCCGCTTTCGTTCATCCCCGAGGGCAGCGAACTGGGAAGCCTGCCCGGCCCGACCGGCCTGACTGACCTCAAAACACTGGCGATCTCTCGGCTCATGGTGCAGAACATCGCGCACCTCAAGGCGTTTTGGATCATGCAAAGCATCCACCTCGCACAGCTTGCGCTAAGCTACGGCTGCGACGACCTTGACGGCACTGTCGTCTGGTATGACATCACCAAACGCGAAGGACAAGGCGACGCGAAGGGCACGAATCGCCAGGAGTTGCACGTCGGCACGATCAAGCGGCTCGTTCGCGAGGCGGGATTTGATCCGGTGGAGCGCGACACGCTATACCGGCCGATCGAGCGGGAATCGGACGTTCTGAGCGAAGCTACGATCTGATTTGGTCAGTGCTAGAGGCGGATTTTTCTGTTGGGTGTTGATATCGGGCGTTGTCCGACTTTTGAATCTCAGCCCCGCGCCCGATACTCTGTAGAGCTATGGCAATCGAGGTCAAAATCCCTTCGTTCGGCGAAAGTGTCACGGAAGTCACTCTGCTTCGTTGGACCAAGTCCAGCGGCGAAATGGTCGCAAAAGACGATCCGATCGCAGAAGTCGAAACCGACAAGGCCAACAGCGATATCTTCGCGTCGGCCGCGGGCGTGCTGGTGACCAATGTGAAAGAAGGCGATGTGGTGAAAGTCGGCGCGGTCATTGCATCGATTGATCCCAGTGCGAAACCAGGCTCGGCCAAACCCCAAGCGTCGGCAACCGTTCAGCCATCCGCTGCGACGGCGCTGTCGACTCCTCCACCTCAGGCCGCGCCAAAAACAGCGACCAGTGCCGAAGACCTTTCTCCCGCGGCGCGTCGAGCCGCGGCAGAGTCAGGCGTCGATGCATCGACGCTCGCCGGGACCGGCAAGGGCGGCCGAGTGACGAAGGAAGACATTGAATCGGCATCGAAAATCGCGCCTTCTGCGGCCGCACAAGCTGCAATCGCAACGCCTCCGGTGACAACACCTTTTGTGACCGCACCTGTTGTGACAACACCCGCACCCGCCGCCGCTGTGAAGAAGCCCGACGTCGCGCCCGCTCCAGTGGTCGTCTCGGGCGAGTATCCACTTCGCCGCGTGCCGATGACCAAGATTCGCAAACGCATCGCGGAGGTCCTGGTTCGCAGCAAGCAGGAGACGGCCCAGCTCACGACCTACAACGAAATCGATCTCTCGCAGGTCATGGCACTTCGCACGAAATACAAAGAGACGTTCGAAAAGAAGCACGGCGTCGGCCTGGGCTTCATGTCGTTTTTTGCCAAAGCCGTCATCTTCGCAATTAAGGATTTCGAGCGCGTCAACGGCCGAATCGACGGCGAAGACATCGTCTACCACGACTACGTCAACCTCGGCGTCGCGGTCAGCACCGAGCGCGGGCTCATCGTGCCGACGATTCGTCACGCGGAAAAATTGACAATGGCGCAGGTCGAGAGCGAGATCAAACGCCTCGCGGCCAATGCTCGAGACAACAAACTTACGCCAGACGAACTCAGCGGCGGGACGTTTACGATCACCAACGGCGGCGTGTTCGGTTCACTGCTTTCCACGCCCATCATCAACTACCCGCAGGCCGCGATTCTGGGCATGCACACCATCCAGCAGCGTCCGGTGGCGATCGACGGCAAAGTCGAAATCCGACCGATGATGTACGTGGCACTCACCTACGACCACCGCATCATCGACGGCAAGGAATCAGTTAGCTTTCTGGTTCGCGTGAAGAATCTCCTGGAAGACCCGGCAAGGCTGTTGCTGGAAGTATAGAATCTTGTAAGGACACGAGTCGTCGTTGAGGTGATCAATTATGGTAGCGGTCAATAAAATCGGCGTCGTTGATACGCAGGGCAGGCTCGTGCTCGATCTCGGGCCTGAGTTTGTCGGGCGAAGCGCGTCGGTCCTTGTCACGATGGATTTTTCGCTCGAACCCGCTCTCGATAATGCCGAGCAGTCGCTTGAACAACTTAGCCCGGCTGACCGAGCGAAGATGATCGAATCCTTGTGTGGTTCGTGGGAGGGCGCAATGCCCGAGGTCGAGGACAGACGCGGAAAAATAATCTCACCGTGATCACCCATAATCTAAAACACTTCGATCCGCTCCCGGGCGTCCGCGCGGAATCCTGGCAGACCAACTGATTATCCAACCCGTCCAAGAAACCCCGCATCAACACATGTCCAACTCCTTCGATCTCATCGTCATCGGTGCCGGCCCCGGCGGTTACGTCGCCGCCGTCCGCGCCGCTCAGCTCGGCATGAAAGTCGCCTGCGTCGAGAAACAATACCTCGGCGGAACGTGCCTCAACGTCGGCTGCATTCCCACCAAAGCACTGCTCGATTCCACCGAACGCCTTCGCTTCGCCCAGCATTCATTCGCGAAGCACGGCATCAAGATCGATAAACTCTCAGTCGATCTCGCCGCCATGCTGTCTCGAAAAAATGATGTCGTCAAAGCGCTGACCACGGGCGTCGGTTTCCTGTTCAAGAAAAATAAAATCACCCACATCAACGGCCTTGGCAAGATCACCGCGCCCGGAAAAGTAGATGTCGCAGGAACGACCTACGATGCCAAAAACATCCTCATCGCCACGGGCAGCGCGCCCATTCAAATCGGCTCACTGCCGTTTGATGGCAAAAACATCATCTCCTCAACAGAAGCACTGACCTTCGACAAAGTACCCGAAAAACTGCTGGTCGTCGGCGGCGGATACATCGGAGTTGAACTCGGTTCGATCTGGTCGCGCCTCGGCTCTGAAGTAACCGTCGTCGAGTTCACCGACGGCATCATGCCGCCGAGTGATCGTGAGATGGCCGGGGTATTGCTGAAGTCACTTCAGAAGCAGGGCCTGACTTTTCAGTTCAAGACCGCGGCGCAGAAGGCGGTCGTCGAGATCGGCAAAGTCCGCGTCACGCTTGAAAGTGCGGAGACGAAACAAATCAGCGAAGTCATCGTCGATAAGGTCGTCGTCGCCGTCGGCAGGCGGCCTGTCACCGACGGCCTGGGGCTTGAATCTCTCGGCGTGAAGATGAACAAGCGCGGGTTCGTCGAGGTCGATGATCACTATCAAACGTCAGTCGCGGGCATCTACGCGGTGGGCGACGTCATCGGCAAAATCATGCTGGCGCACAACGCGGAAGAAGAGGGCGTCGCTGTGGCTGAAATGCTCGCGGGAAAAGCAGGGCACGTGAACTATGCCGCTTGCCCCGCAGTGGTCTACACGCACCCGGAACTCGCCGCAGTCGGTCTGACTGAAGCGCAGGCACGCGAGAAATACGGCGAGATCAAGATCGGCAGATTTTCGATGCTCGCCAACGGCCGCGCGCGTGCGAGCGACGAAACCGAAGGCATGGTCAAAGTCATCGGCGACGCGAAAACGGATCGGCTGCTGGGGGTTCACATTCTCAGCGCGCACGCGGGCGAGATGATCGCCGAGTGTGTCGTGGCGATGGAGTTCGCGGCGACCGTCGAAGACCTGGCACGAAGTTTTCATGCCCACCCGACGCTGTGTGAAGCAATCAAGGAAGCCGCCCTCGCAGTCGAAGGCCGCGCGATTCACGCATAATCCAGATTCATCAAGTGGGCTAAATCAGGGTGATGTGCATCAGTCAGGTTTCATCGGCCGCGGGTCTGTCGGCAACCTGCTTTGATTAAGATCCGCCCACATCGCCGCCTTCGCGTTCAGCGGACTTCGAATGTTGTACGTCTGATACGCAAGCAGCTCCGCGATGCGAACGAGCAGGTCGTCCAGTCGCTCGCCGGGCGTCCAGTGATCGCCAATGCAGATTGTGGACGTGTCGATGTTGGGATGAAACACGGGCGAGAGCATCTGGCACAACGGAGCCGCGCGCGGGTAATCGCTTCCAAGCGTGATCGAAACACGGTGCGTGCCTGTTCCGACGATCGTGCCTGATTCCTCTCGCAACGACTCGACGGCGTACTCAAGCTCGTATCGATCGGCCGGGCTTCCCATCACTTCAATTAGCTTGATCGTACGGCCGGTCAATCGTGAATTGGTCAGTTGTCGCACGGCGATTTCATCGGCCAGCAGTCGTCTTTGCCTCAGTCCTGGTGGTGCAGTCGACGCAAGCGAACTTTGGGGCACGACAATGGTTTTTCCACACGCGCATCGCGCCGACTTACCCGCCGCGCTATCTGCGACGCTGTGAGCGCGACGACAAAACTCACATCGAAATCCGATCATTGAAAAAAGCTCCTTCCGAAATCGCCAAGCCACCACTGATATGACACAACCGCGCAAGCCAGTGTGCTCGCCATCGCGGCCAGTTCCCATCGACTTGAGTTCTCTGGCTTGAGCCGACTCCCGCCGCGCAGAACCAAAAGTGCCGCAAGCGGAACGGTCGCGCCGAAGAGAAGCAGGCCGGGAAGAGTCGCAAGAACAAGCACAGCCCATGCGGGCTTTTCGTCTCGATCTGGTGACTCGCGATAGATATCTGAAACCGACTCGAACGATTGATGAGCTGATGTCGCGATATCAAACTTCGCGTCAGCAAATTGTTCGTTCGCCGACGACTCGCCGCATCCCAAAACCGGGCACACGCCCAGTTCCTCTCGGCAACTCGCGTGCGTCATCGCCGCGCACTCCGCGCACGTGTGAACGGCCTCGGCGTTCTCAAGAGCGGCGTGACACGCCTCGCACTGCACGTCAGCACGGCGAAACTCGACTTGCACTTTACCGAGTGAAAATGCGTCGCGCTCGCCCAGGCGGATCTTCTCGCGGATGCGTGATTTCTTCTGACGCGTTCCATTTCTCGACCCGGCATCTTCGATCGTCCATTGAGCATCCGAAAGCTCCAAAACAGCGTGATGAAAACTCACGCCCGCCTCGTTGACGAAAATACCGCATCGCTTGTCACGACCAATCATCGTGCTTTGAGTGACCCGGTACGCGCGAATGGAATCCGCGTGATGTACGAACAGCGTCGCCATCAGGTGTTTCCTTTTTGCTGAAAGACGAAAAGTGTTTTCCCGACCCGAATCGTGTCACTGTGCCTGAGTCTAACGCGCGTGGCAACAGAGTCGTTGACAAGAGTTTTCTCGCCCAGTGGAAGATCTTCCAACTCGAATCCGCCCGGCGCGTGATGAACCGCGGCGTGTCGCCTGCCGACACGCGGGTCGCGGAAGAGATAGATGTGGCTCATCGGCGCGCTGCCGATGAACGTCGGGTTGCGATAAAGAATAAACTGCTTGCCGGCGATCGGGCCTTCGGTGACAAGAAGCCAGCCGGTCTTGGCCGCGCTCTCAAGTAATGCCATCGCAAGTCCGCCGAAGCCGCCGATGAGAACGAGCCCCACGCCGCGCGCGATGTCGCTTGAATAGCCGCTCTGCTCGATGGGGTCGAAAGATGCCGCTCCGATCACGCCTCCAACCGCACCGCCTAACGCACCAAGCGCGGCGCGCTTCACACTGCCAATCACCAAACCCGCAGCCGCGGCAAGCACGCCGCCCAGGATTGCCCACGAAATGATTCGCGGCATCGCGTCGCGAAGTGTGCCGAGTGATTGAGGAAAGTCGATCTGATTGAGGTAAACGCCCGTCCACGCCGCGCCGATCGCACCCGGCAAAGCAAGCACCGCGCCGCACGCCGCGCTCACCAGCGCCGCCGTCCAGTTTCGGTCGATCAGCCGATCCGCACTTGCTAGCGCGATGCCCAGGCAAGTTCCTGCGACGACGAAAAACAGCGCGTCGGCGCGCACATCACTCACAGCCTGCGACTTGCGGATTGTCTTTGTTCGATCCGCCCGAGATCCAGGCGTCTGCTGCGCGTCAATCGCGATCGCGAAAAACGGGTTCGACAAACCCGCTCGACGTAAGTCGCTCCGTGCGATCTCTGCCTGCCTCTGCGAGTACCTGCCCATCGCCACCGCACGATCGATCGCATTCCAATCCGACATCATCGATCGCGCCTGCGCCTGCAGATTCGGCCTGAGCCCGACCATCGACACGCTCGCCCAGCCTACTGCGCCGCCCATCATTCCGATCAGCGGCAGGTAAATCATCGAATGCATCAACAGCCTTCTCCACAAGGGAACCGTCACGACGGGTGCGGTAACTTTCGCCCCTTCATAATGCGACCGCGTCGATTTGATCTCGTCGAGTTCGCTCAGGCGCTCGTTCACTTTCGGACTCGAAAGTTCGTCCCACGAGATTGAAATTTTGTCGTTGTCCGATTCGGGCATGGCGAAGTGGGTTGGCTGGTGCTTTGTCACACCTTAATTTTAGAAAATGTTTTTCGAGTCACTTGAACAGACACAACACCGGCCGGAGACCGGTGCCACAGACAGTCTTACGGTGGCAAAGGTCTTCAACCTGTACATCAATTTTCGAATAATGATCCATAACTTTGAGTGTGACAGAGCACTAGCGTTTTGAAATGACTTCCATGAGTTTGAGAATGGAAAACGCACCCAGGCCGCCCGCGATGAACCAGATCATCGCCAGAAACATCGGCCGATCGTGCAACATACGCGAAGTTTTTGCTTCGCCAGACTCCATGCCTGTCGGCCGCTCGACTTTAAGCTTCGCCTGACTGAGCTGCGATTGTTTCATCGAGCCAGCTTCAGCGTGGGTAGTGAAGGCATCGCACGCACCGCTGATCGGATCAATCACGACCGCGACTTGCCAGGGCAAATCGAAAAAGTTGCGATGAATGAAAAGGTCAGGCTCGGAAAGAAACACGCCGTGGCCCGGATGCGAGTGATACCAACCGACGATGGTCGCATTCGCATGCTTTTCATCGATTGTCTGCAGCACCTTCGTCCAGTCGTCGGCCGAGAGCGTGACCTGTGCGTTACTGCTTCGGGCCGTATCAGCAAAGACGGCGTGTTCGATTAAGACGTAAAAGCCCTGGCTGTCTTTACAGATAATGCCCAGAAGCAGGCCGATGATTTCATCATTGCCGCCTTTCTTCGCGTGCGCGCGAATATCAGTCATCGCCTTGTGCGTCGCGATCGCTTCAAACCTGTGCTCTCGCATCAGGTGCGTGGCACGAGACGTCGCACGGGCTTGCCACTCCGGCACGTCCTTGGACTCTGTTGCGGCAAAGATGGTGCGGATTTCAGACATGCGGTTTAGTCAAAGATTATCGCAAATCACTCGCCAATGGGTACAACCACTACGTCGGACTCGAACATTTCACTCGAAGTTGTCACCCGCAGTTGTCACCCAAATTTGTCACCCAAATTTGCCACCCGAAGTTATTACCCGAACCTTTCGCATGGCCACACTCGACTACCACTCATCGCCGCCTGTTCCACCCGAGCTGCCTCAGGGCAGATCCGACCCGCTCGTTCGCAAGCGGCAACTCGCATGGATCCTCAATGACTGGGCCGGCAGCGGCTTTGGAATGATCGGCATCGGAGTGGTGTTTAGTTCATACTTCACGAGCAGCCTTGCGCCCGAGCATTTGATCGACGGTGCAGTGCGACGCGGCCTGATGGTCGCCGGAAAACTCATCCCCGCCGACGGCGTGTTCGCACTGCTTACCGCGGCCTCCGCATTCTTGGTCGTCCTTACCGCGCCGGTCATGGGCGCGATCGCCGACATCAAAGGTTGGGGCAAGCCGCTATACATCGGCACATCCGTCGCGGGTGCACTGGTGGCGATGACCATGTGCGTGCTCGATCCGGGCGAGTGGAAAATCGCGGCGGTGCTTTATGTCCTGGCCAGTTTCTGCTTCATTTCATCCCTCACGTTTTACAACGCGTTTTTGCCACTGCTCGCGCCCAATTCAAGGCAAGGCCGACTCAGTGGATTTGGATTTGCCGCCGGTTACATCGGCGGAGCCCTCGCGGTCATCGCGGGCGTGTTCCTGCTTAAACCTTTTCTGGGAGTGAAGGGCGTTTTGTTTTTCGGCGGGCTTTGGTGGCTCGTCTTTGCAATCCCGTCGTTTCTTCTCATGCCTGTTAGTCCGCCGCAAAATCGCCCGCGACTTCGAAAGTGGCTCGTCGCCGAGGGGTTCGTCCGTGTCGGCCATACCTTCGCGAACATAAAAACATACCGAATGCTTTTCCTGTTTCTCGTCGCATTCCTCATCTACTCCAACGGCATCGATACGGTCATCAACGTGTCGCCGGCATGGACCACGGAAGTTCTGAAAGTGACCGGCGAGCAAAACACATTGATTTTTTTGTGCGTTCAGTTCGTCGCCATGCCCGGTGCGATCCTGTGCGGATTTCTCGCCGACAAATTCGGTAACAAGCCCGTCATCATCGTCACGCTAATGATCTGGTGCGTGCTGGTGACTGCGACGCCGTTTGTTCCGTCGATCGCGGCGTTCGTCGTCGTCGCGTGCGGGCTCGGCCTTGTTCTGGGCGGCGTGCAAAGCAGCAGCCGAGCGATGATGGCGCGGCTCGCACCGGCAGAGATTCGAAACGAAGCGTTCGGGTTCTTCTCGCTCAGCGGAAAAGCCGTCAGCATCGTCGGCCCGGTATTTTACTCCGCCGTCTCCACCATAATGGGTTCGAAATGGGCGGTGATCGCCGTCGTGCCGTTTCTGGTTGTCGGACTTCTCATCATGCTGAAAGTGAAAGAACCAAAAGCTTCCACGACATCTCTCGCCTCACCGATGGAAAGCTAGAACAAAATCAATCCAAGCCATGCCCACGACACTCCCGACAACCTCGCCCGCTTTCATCCCGCTTCTTATTAGTCCGTTCGTTCTTCTTCTGCTTGCGATACCGATTTTGCTGCTGAGCGAATACGTCGTCCGCAAAGTGAAGTGGCTTGGAAATTCAAACATTCCCGCGCCCGTACTCGGCGGATTGGTGGTTGCGATTCTGGTGCTTCTACTTCGCCTGACGGCGGGCGATGTGCTTCGCCTGGACTCCTCCACTTCAGACGTTCTATGGCATTACCTCATTACGCCAAAATGGGATTTCGGACCCGTCGCCGCACGTGATGTGACGCGACCGCTGCTGATCCTCTTCTTCACCTGCGTCGGGCTGAACGCGAGTTACGCGGTGGCGAAAAAAGGCAGCCGGATCTTGTTCGTTTACCTCGGACTGGCGACCGTGCTGGCCGTGCTGCAATACGCCGCGGGCATGATCACCGCGGTCGCCGTCGGCGCTTCGCCTTTGCTGGGCGTGATGTGTTCGGGCGTTTCGCTCATGGGCGGATTTGCGACCGCCGCCGGATTCGCGCCGGAGTTCGAGAAGCAGGGCCTGGCCGGGGCGCAGACGATCGGCCTCGCGGCCGCGGCGTTCGGCGTCGTCGCGGGCGGGCTGCTCGCTGGGCCCTTGGCGCAGCGGCTCATGTCACTAAAAGTCGCGGCCGTTACGAGCATCGATCCGAGAACTTCAACTGCATCATCGCCCGAGCCCGACACGTCTTTCGACGAAGGCGGATTCGTCGACGATCTCATCTCCATGCAGCGGCGTGTCGGCGCCACGCTCGTTCACCTGCTCGTGCTGTTCGTTTGTCTAAAGCTCGGCGCGTTTTTCAGCGTCTGGATCGAAGCCAACGGCACGCCGCTGGTCCGGATGATTCCCGGCGTCGCGGGCGATTATCGACTCGCGTTTCCGCTCTACATGGGCTCGATGATTCTCGCGGTTCTGGTCCGAAACCTGCACGACGCGATGGGATTGAAGTGGATCGAATCAAGGCTCACCGATGTCATCGCCTCGTTCGTTCTCTCATGGCTTTTATGTGCGATCATCATGGACCTGAAGCTGGCCTCGCTGCTCAGCTCCGCAGCGCCGATGCTGCTGGTTCTATTGGTGCAGGTCGTAATCATGGCGGCGTTCGCATATTTCGTCGTCTTCCGCGTCATGGGTCGAAACTACGATGCCGTCGCGATGTCGGCGGGTATGGTCGGCTTCGGATTGGGCGCTACCAGCAACGCCGTCGCTTCGATGCGGGCACTCGCCCGCCGATACGGACCGGCCCCGCAGGCGTTTCTCGTCGTCACCGTCGTCGGCGCGTTTCTCATCGACTTCATCAACGCGATTCTCATCACCATTCTCCTTAACGTGTTTCGAATATGAATTATTTAAACGCGATCGTCGTCCTTTGTTTACTGGTGTGCGGTTGTGCGAGCTCCCGCGCGACCATCAATCCGATGCCGAAGGTCGGTTCGGTCGCGAGCGTCAATCCGCTTGCCACGCGCGCCGCGGTTGATGTGCTGGAATCCGGCGGGAACGCGATCGACGCCGCCGTCGCCGCGATGCTCACTCTGGGTGTCGTCGATGGATACAACAGCGGCATCGGCGGTGGGTGTTTCATCCTGATTCGAAAAGCCGACGGCCGCGTGATTGCGATCGACGGCCGTGAAACCGCGCCCGCGCTGGCGACGCGCGACATGTTCCTGCGCGACGCAAAGGCCGTCAGCGAACTCTCGCAGACAGGACCGCTCGCCGTCGCAGTACCCGGCGCGCTTCGCGCCTACGACTCGGCCGTGAAGCGATTCGGCACGCGATCGCTTTCGAGTCTGATCTTGCCCGCCGCGAAGATCGCAAAAGACGGATTCGTTGTTTCAAACAATTACGCCAATCGCGTGCAAGGCGTCAAGACCTCGATCGATGCTTCGCCCTCATTGACCGCGATTCTCGCGCCATCGGGCACGCTGATTCGCAGCGGCGAAACTTTGCTCCAGACAGACCTCGCGCAAACGTACACCAACATCGCGGAGCAGGGCGTCGATTGGTTTTACGCGGGCGATTTTGCCGATGGTCTCGACACGTTCATGCGCGAAAACAGCGGCCTGATTCGCAAAGAAGACCTTGCCGGCTATCGCGCCATCGACCGAAAGCCGCTCATCACCACGTATCGCGGCCACACGATCATCGGCATGCCGCCGCCGAGTTCGGGCGGCGTTCACGTTGCACAAATTCTGTCCACGCTCGAACGCTTCGACCTCGGAGCAATGTCCGCGGCCGATCGCATCACGGCTGTGGCGAATGCGATGTCGCTTGCGTTTGCAGATCGCGCAGAGTGGCTGGGTGATCCGGATTTCGCACGCGTACCCAAAGGCTTGATCTCACAGGACTATCTCAAGACGCGGTCCAGCACAGTGCTCGTCGACCGTGCGATGCGCGACGTGACCTTCGGCCAGCCCGCCGACACAACACCGTTCGATCAGCACCGACACACGACACACGTCAGCGTGATCGACGCGAAGGGCAATGCGGTTTCCATCACGGCGACGATCAACACAACGTTCGGCGCCAAAGTCGTCGTGCCGGGCACGGGTGTTTTTCTAAATAACGAGATGGACGATTTCGCCGCCCAGCCCGGCGTTGCGAATCATTTCGGCCTCGTCGGTAAGGATGCGAATTCGGTCGCCCCTGGTAAGCGGCCGCTATCCAGCATGAGTCCGACGATCGTCGTGAAGGAGGGCCGGGTGATTGCGGTTGTTGGCGCGGCCGGTGGTCCGCGAATCATCACGCAGGTCGTTTGCGTGCTGATCAATTTGATCGATCTTCGGCTCTCTCCACTCGCCGCACTGGCCGAGCCGCGCGTGCATCATCAATGGCGGCCCGACAAACTCTGGATCGAAACGACGTCGCCCGCGTCACTACGTCTCGAACTTCGCGCCCGTGGGTTTGACCTGCAGGAAGTTCAGCCCGTCGGCGCGACGAACCTGGCCACTCCA
>JBBQKP010000034.1:0-22814 GCA_038326995.1 Tepidisphaerales bacterium | reverse complement strand
GTGTCGCGATAGAACGCGGTCTGAGTCTCAAACAAGAAGCGTGCGGTGTCTTGTGATCTAAGGTCACGACGATTCGCCAGCCGCCAGGGTCCGACCAGGCCGAGCCTGTTGTCGCGTGCAGCGTCGCCCTTCTGGCCTTCATCGTTCCATTTCTTCATCGCACTCTCGGCCGACCCATACTTCGCCCCGGCCCACTGGGCGAATCGTTCTTCGAGCGATCTCATTTGCTCTTTCGGAACATTCTCGTGCGGCGTGAACGTCCAGAAAAAGAACGAATCTTCATTCAACAATTCGAGGTACATCAGCGCGGGCTCGTCCTTAAGTGCGACGCCCGTGTGCGGGTTGGGAGAGGTCAGAATTTTTTCCCACCAGCCGCGATACATTGTCTGAAATTTAGGGTCGAAAAAGAGGATCGCAAACGGATGCTGCCCCTTGTAGCCGGGCCAGCCGTCGGATTCGTTGAGGTTGAGCCAGAGCGGGAAGTAAATCGAAAGCGAAGTGTAAATCCCCTCTCGCTTCAGGGCGGCAACGACGTATTGCAAACGCTCGAGTTTTTCGGGCTCGAAAGTGCCGGCGCCTGGCGCGTCGCTTTTGAACATCGACCCGTGAAGCCGCACGAGATTCACCCCGCGTTTCGCGATCCAGCGTGCGAGATAATCCACGTCGACCTTATCCATCGCCCAGAGATCGGGGCCCATGTTCACGCCCCAAAAGCGCACGGGCAAGCCGGTTTTTTCGTGAATGAACGACTCGCCCTTGGTTCGGATGAAGCCATTCTCGCCTGCGAATTTTTCGTTGAGATATCGAAGATCAATCGGCGAGCCATCTTTGTCTTCGGATGGCTTATCTTCTGGCGGCTCGAAGTTAAACCAGCCAGCCGGTGCGGGCGGCGAGGGCTGGTCGGGCCTGAGTGGGCCGCGCGGTGAAAACGGCGCGCTGCTCAGGACGAACGCGTCGAAGGCGATCGCGCCGTCGTTGGTCGTGCTTTCGATGCGAAAGGTGTGCGTGCCGGGTTGCAATCTAACTGTGCCGAGCGAGACCCAGTTAGCGCAGATAAATTTTCTTAGTTCGACGGTGTCGAGAAGGTGAATGGAGTCGTCGACGCTGCGAAATTCATCGGCGTCGAATCGCCATTTGAACGGCCCGTGCTTCCAGAACTTTCGCGAGAACAGACGATACGTTCCGGCAGTTTCGACCGTCACTTTATACTCGGCGAACAGCGGCCGATCGCGAGGGCCTTGGAAGCCGATCCACTTCCCGCCGCTCAGCATTGCGGCCTGCTGCGGATTCTCTGGCGCGAACGGGTTTTGCGACGGAGCGGGGAGATTGGTTTCGGATGCATCTTCCGCCTCCCACCAGACCGACTCCGCACGCGCAGGAGCTGCACCCAAGCCAGCCAAGATGAAAACCAGCACCGTGAATAGTCTGAATCGCATGCGAAGCTCCGGTTGAATTTAAAAAAGCAGAGATACACAGACTCGGTGCCGCACTCGGTCAGTGAAACAGCGGGATGAATCCCGTCCTACTCTTCTGAGGCTCTAGTTGAAGAGCGATCTACTTGCCTGCGAATCAGAACGATCGAGACCGCTACACCGGCCAAGCCCACGCCCGCGGCGGCCCACGCGAACGGTCCGGATTCTTGCTCGTCGATCGAGATAATGTTTTTAGACGCGGGGTCAACAGCGGGCCAGAGCACGGGCCGGGTCGTCCATGACGCCGGAGCAGTGGCCGGAGCGGAAGCCGGAACAGAAGTCGGTTCGGATGTTGGTGATGAAGTCGGTGATGAAGCGGGTAGAGTGGTTGAATCGGCGTGAGCAAGAATGGGAGCATGTGCGACGCATGCGCAGATCAGCAGACGAAAGATTAGAAGCAAAACGTGCATCAGTTCTCAAATCAGTCCGTGACCCAGAATCGCAGGATGGCAAAGACGGCGCGATATCCGTCGCGCCACGTGATTTTTTTGCCTTCCTCGTAGCTTCGGCCGTAGTAGGCAACGCCGACTTCGTAGATTCGCAGTCGCGGCCTCATCTTCGCAATCTTCGCGGTGACTTCGGGCTCGAAGCCGAAGCGATTGCACTTGAGTGTCATCTTCTGCAGGACCGTTCTCTTGAAGACCTTGTAACAGACTTCCATGTCGGTCAAATTCAAATTGGTGGTTAAATTTGAGAGGAACGTAAGAAACTTGTTGGCCTGAAAGTGGAAGAAGTAAAGAACACGGTGGGGTTCACCGATGAATCGCGATCCGTATACGACGTCGGCCTTGCAGTCGAGAATGGGTGTGATGAGCTTGACGTAATCGGCGGGGTCGTATTCCAGATCAGCGTCTTGGATCAGCACGATCTCACCAGTGGCTTCCTGAAACCCGCGGCGAAGCGCGGCGCCTTTGCCCTGATTGACGGGTTGATGGAAGACGACGAATTTAATGTCCGGATATTTCGCGGGAAGGGTGTCGAGCACGGCCCCGGTGTTGTCTTTCGAGCAGTCGTTGACGCAGATGATTTCCCGATTCAACCCGCCGGGAATTTTTGCTTTCGCGACCAGATCAACAAGAAAGGCGATCGTATGTTCCTCGTTGTAAACAGGAATAACGATCGAGACCATCTTAAAATCTTCGGTGCGGGTCGGGGCGTAGCTTCCGTAGGCGGTGGCGGAGGGATTCATGGGTGATCAGAGGGAGTGACGGAGATTGGATGGCGTGTGATGTACGCCCGGTGTATTCGGGTGCGTCGTCGCGCGGGGACGATCTACTTCAGAGGAATCTGATTCTGTTTCTGGACTGGGGGATTTGATTTTTAGCGTCTACCGCCCACGCGGGCACCAGCGATCCAGTTCAGCACCGGTACCCGCATCATGGCGATCGTGAGTCCGGAGGAAAGTACGAAGACGAGTATCGTCAGGATCGGCACTCCCAGAGCAACAGGCAAGCGCAAGCCGTGGAATCCGAGCTTTTGCAGCACGCCCTGTACGAGCGGATGAAGAAAGTAAATTCCCAGCGTTGCGGGCGCCAAGATGTGGCTGACGAACTTGAAAAGTGCAGATCCTGACGGCCAAGGTTTGTCGAACTGCGACCAGTGACCAGAAACGCGCAGACCGACATCAGCACGCGGGCGGGGTTGAGGAAGTCCTAAAACAGCATCGTCATGGACGCATCGGCCTTCGGAAACGTTCGCCGATGGCCCTGGATGATGTCGGAGCTAACAAGCGATGCGATCACTGCAATGGTTCCGACGATCCGAATCACATCACGACAGGCCGCGTGTGCAAGACCGCCAGAATTGGCGACCTGCTTATTAGGATCGATGCCAATTGTCAGAACCGCACTAAAACTGGCGTCGTTATGGTCGAGTCGGTCGCGGCTGAGTCAGTGAAATCGGATCCTCCACGGTCAAAATCGTCGCTCAACGGCGCCTTTAGACTTCCTCCTAAATTCCCTCGGTCGAGCCAAGAAGAAGTATCAACGCGGATGACACGCGATCCTAAAATCCTAGTCGGCACACCACCGGAGACCGTCGCTTTCTCCAGTTCGGCTGGCGTGCTTGATATCGCGAATCCGTAGTTCCTCACATTTCGACTCGAATCGCGGAAAGGCTAGCTTCCTGTTTAAGGTACGCCAAATCGTGGTAATCGTCGAAAGAAAATTCAAGGATTGGTGACTTGCGCTTTCTCACACTCCAGAGTCAGTTTATCTATCGATTGTCAAGGCTGAGATCTATTCGTACGCATCGGATGAGAGCGAGCAAATTTCTTTTGGAATAAAGGATACACCGCTTGGATGATAAAATCGGTGACAGTGTCAGTGACAGCCTCAGTAACAGCCTCAGTGGAAATTCTCAGTGAAATCCTCAGTGAAATTCGCTGGCACATGGGGCTTCACCCGAATACATTTGCGTCAATTTTGCTTATGATCCGGCCGGGACAGGCCGTGTAAGTAATTCACATGCAAATTAAAATCGGCTACGACCTTCAGTTTGATGTACGCCAGCTCACACCAATGGTGCTCATGCTGTTCGTGCATCCCGATCGCCGTCGCGACCTGATGGCGCCCGACACGCTTCACGTTGAACCGTTCGTTCCCATCAAGCTCTACACCGACGCGTTCGGCAACATCGTGGGGCGAATCAATGCGCCGCCGGGGTACCTGCGTCTACACTCGCAAACCGTCATTTACGACGATGTGATGCACGACCAGCACGACGAAAGTGCACCGGAAGTGCCCGTTCATCAGTTGCCCGACGAGGTCCTGCAGTTCCTCATCGCCAGCAGATATTGCGAGGTCGATCAACTCGTGCAGACCGCATGGAATTTGTTTGGCCAATCCCCGCCCGGCTGGCATCGCGTGAAGGCGATCTGCAACTGGGTTCACACCAATGTTCGCTTCGATTACGCGTGTGCACGTCCGACCAAGACCGCTTGGGACACGTATACAGAGGGCACGGGCGTGTGCCGGGATTTCACACACCTCGCCCTCACGTTCTGCAGGTGCATGAACATTCCCGCTCGCTATGCGACCGGATATCTCGGCGACATAAATGTTCCGATCGTGCCCGGTGCTCCAATGGATTTCAGTGCGTGCTTCGAGGCCTATCTCGGCGGTAAGTGGTATGTTT
Source organism: Tepidisphaerales bacterium (assembly GCA_038326995.1). Classification (GTDB taxonomy): domain Bacteria; phylum Planctomycetota; class Phycisphaerae; order Tepidisphaerales; family Tepidisphaeraceae; genus JBBQKP01. The sequence goes on along the minus strand of JBBQKP010000034.1, from coordinate 18,207 downwards.
TTGACGCCCGATTCAACACCCACCGACTCGGCCGAATTCTCATGGCACGCGGCCGGGATGCCGCCGACGTCGCCCTGACCACCAGCTTCGGCCAGGCCGATCTCAGCAAGTTCTTCGTCATCTGTGATGAGATCGTCGCGTAGTCATCTCTCCAACTCGGCCGCCATTACGCCTATACTCGGCTAATGTTCACTGGTCTGGTCGAGCAATCTTCTCTTGTCAACCACGCTGCGGCCTCTGCCTCAGGCTTACGTCTTTCGATTGCTCACGATTGGACAGACCTTTCCCCGGGCGAGTCGATCGCGATCAACGGCGCCTGCCTCACCGTCGCTCAGTTTGATTCCGGCAATGTCTGGTTCGACGTGATTCCAGAAACGCTCGACAAGACTAATCTGGGCCTGATTCGGCCAGGAGATCGTGTTCATGTCGAACGTGCCCTCCGCATCGGCGACCGGTTGGGCGGGCACATGGTGCAGGGCCACGTCGACGGAACCGCTCGCGTGACTGGTCAGATCATACCATCGGGGCAAGGTGTTGCTCAGGAGTGGAGACTCATGGCCTGTGCGGACGAACAATTTGCCAGATATCTCGTGCCCAAGGGTTCGATCACACTCGACGGTGTGAGTCTGACGCTGGCCGCGGTCGACGGGCCGAGGTTTGAGATCGCCCTGATTCCCACCACGCTTGAAGTCACGCAGCTCGGCAAGCGATCAGTAGGCTGGCCGCTCAATGTCGAGTTCGACATGACCGTGAAAACAATCGTTCATTATCTTCAGCACTTCACCGCCCCCGCGACTCGATGACCTATCGCCCCACCATCGCAATCACCATGGGCGACCCGTCGGGAATCGGCCCGGAAGTCGTCGTCAAGGCTCTTTCAGACGCCCAGTTGCGTCATCGTGCGAAGTTCGTCATTTATGGAATGAACGAGCTGTTGACCTACGCCGCCGACACCGCGGAGTTCGACGTCTTCTGGTGGCGTGCCCCGGCAGGAACGCGTCAGCCCGTCTTTCCGCATGATGTCGTGCTGATCGATTACGACGACTACTCCATCCTCGGTACCGCGCTTCGCGAGCCGAGCAAAATCGGCGGCGAGGCTTCGATGCGGTTCTGCGTCGACGCGATCGACGCCGCCATGGCAGGTCATGTCGACGCCGTCGTCACCGCGCCCATCGCCAAGGAAAGCTGGAAGCTTGCGGGCTACAAATTTCCCGGTCACACCGAACTCTTCCAGCAGCGAACACACGCACGCCACGTCGCGATGATGTTTGCAGGCGGGCCAATCCGATGTGCGCTGGCGACGACGCACGTGCCGCTTCTGGGCGTGTGGAATCAGCTCAACATCGGCGCCGTATTCAGGCCGCTCGAAATGCTGCACCACGCATTGGTCGAGTGGTTCGACATCGCCAGCCCGCGCATCGCAGTCTGCGGACTCAACCCACACGCGGGCGAAAACGGACAGTTCGGCGACGAAGAAGAACGCATCATTCGGCCCGCGATCCGCATGGCCAGAGACCAGGGCATCAACGCCACCGGGCCTTACCCGGGCGACACTATTTTTCTCCAGATTCGTGACGGCCTCTTCGACGCCGCCGTCGCGATGTATCACGATCAGGGACTCATTCCCGTCAAACTGCTCGGCTTCGACCGAAGCGTCAATCTCACGCTTGGCTTGCCGATCATCCGCACCAGTCCTGATCACGGCACCGCGTTCGACATCGTCGGCAAAAACCGCGCACGACCCGACAGCATGCGGGCCGCGATCTCCATGGCGATTGATCTGGCCATCCGCAAACATACCAAGAACGCCGCCCGGCCCGACTCGGCCGACATCAATCGAGGCTAAGCCTGTCAAAAGAACTTGCAGATTGATTAGCACATACTAACTGTGCCTGAAATTGCATCTCGCATGCTTATCGGTACGCTACTTCCAGAAATACTCGGACAGGAAGTCCGGGTCAGCAAACGCCTGACGACATGGAGGTCGCGCGATGAGATTGAAAAAACTGGTCATGCACGGTTTTAAGAGCTTTGCCGACAAAACCGTTTTTGATTTCGATAAACCTGTCACCGCCATCGTCGGCCCCAACGGCTGCGGCAAGAGCAATGTCGTCGACGCCGTAAAATGGGTGCTGGGCGATCAATCGCCAAAATCACTTCGCGGCGGCGCGATGATGGACGTGATCTTCAACGGCGCTGAAAGCCGCAAGCCCTCTTCCATCGCCGAAGTCACTCTCGTTTTTGAAAACCCTGTCCGCGGCGACGGTTCGCGATTCCTTCACCTCGATTCAGACGAAGTCTCCGTCGGTCGAAAGCTGTGGCGCGACGGGAATAGTGAATATCAAATCAACAATCAGTCCTCGCGATTACGAGACGTCAAAGACCTCTTTCTTGATACCGGCGTCGGCGTGGATGCGTATAGCGTTATCGAGCAAGGCCGCGTCGCCAGGCTGCTCGAAGCCAATCCGCAGGAACGTCGCACGATCTTCGAAGAGGCCGCGGGCATCAGCCGATTCAAGCTTCGCCGCAAAGAGGCGATCAAGAAGCTCGAGCGTACCGACGACAATCTCGCCCGACTCAAAGATATCGTCGATGAAGTCGAAAAGCGTCTGCGCTCAGTCCGAATTCAGGCGGGCAAAGCACGCTCGTATCAGGAGCTTCAGGCCCAGCTAATTGATCTGCGACTTGCCCATCTCACACACGAATATCATGGGCTCTCGATGCGACAAACTCGCGTCACCGCTCAACTGGCAGACACACGGTTTGATCACGACGAATCCGTCATCGGTCTGCAACGCGCTCAGAATGCTTCCGCATTGTTGCGCGCAGACTTTGACGCACTTTCGCAGCTTTCCAACAGCCTCTCTCGCGAACTGATTCACACGCGAGGTAAGATCGATCAGACGGCCCAGCAGATCGCCTTCGCGCAGTCTCAGGCAACCCAGCTTCAGGACCAGCGAAGCCGTCTCACCAGTGATCTTGAACAGGCCCAATCGCGTCGAGAAGAGCTCACTCTTCAGCGTACTCAATTCAAAGAAGCGTTCAGCACTTTTGAAGCGAAAGTGACATCCGCCCGCAACGATATCAACCAGAGGCAGGACTCTTACAAAGAGTCGCAGCACGCGATCAATACACTCGCACGTCAGATCGAAGCAGCGAAGCTGAATGTTCTGGACGTCACGCGAAAAATCTCACAAGTCGATGGACGGCTCGGCGCGATCGACGTCGAACAACAAAATGCACAGGCGAACACGCTTCGACTTCGCGATCGACACGCCCAGCTTACCGCCGAGGCAGAGAAGGCAAACGCAATGCGCGAGGCTGCGCGCCAGCAGCTTGCCGGGTGTGATGCAGAAATCGTGCAGCGAAAAGCGGAGCTTGAGACGCGATCGCTTGATGCGAAATCGCTGGATGCTTCGCTTCAGCAACTGACGAAAAAATCGCAGAACCTTCGCGAGCAGCGGTCTGGTTTGGTGTCACGTCAAAAGGTACTTCAGGACCTTGAAGACAGACGCGAAGGCGTGAGCGACGCTGTAAAAGCCGTGCTACGTTCGCGTGAGTCTCAGTTTCCGATGGTTCGCGGACTGGTCGCGGATTTATTGCGGGTGGACGTCGAACACGCGCACGTGATCGAAGCGGCGCTCAACGGCCGCGACCAGTGGCTTGTCGCCGATAGCGATGCGCCGCTGGTCGAGCACCGCGCCGCATTCGAAGAACTTACGGGGCGCGTCAACGTTCTGCGAGTGGCTCACGACAATCCTCTGCCCGCTGTCGATTGGAATCAGCTCACCGCTGCGATCCGCAAATTTTCGGAACTCGATTTAGACGCACAGGCATTGCTGGCAAACGACACACAAAGTCTCTCGCCTCGGCTGGCGGTTGACCTCGTTCGTTTTGATGCCAGCGCCGCTGCGGTCGCTCATCATCTGCTCGGCCGCACGGCGGTTGTCGCAACTTTGGCGCACGCGATTCTTTTCTCACGCTACGGCGCGGCCGGTTGGCGTTACGCGACGCTCGCGGGTGAAGTCATCGAGGCGGACGGAACATTCCGCGCGGGACGGCTCGGCGCTTCGATGGGCCTGCTGTCACGCCGGTCAGAGCTCGACGCACTTGCAGTGCAAATTCGAGATGCAGATACCCGAATCCACACACTCTCCGCCGAGCTCGCGGCGGGCAATGCTCAGGCACGCGATCTTGAAACGGAACTCGGACGAATCCGCTCGAGCGTGCACGAGGCGCAGAACCGCCGCGTCGAACATTCTTCTGAAGTGACGCAGGCTGAGCAGCGCCTGTCGCAACTGGATCGCGAAGCACCCCTGGTCAACCGCGAACTCATGGGCGTTGTCGAGAAGGTTGAAAAGCTTGCTATCGAAGCAACGGACCTTCAGACTCGACGCCAGACGTTCGCCCTTGATCAGGAAAGCCTGACTTTGAGAATCAACGACCTGACGATCGAACACGTTGGCAAGATCGAATTCGTTCGAACGGCCGCAGAGGAATTGACGGTGCTCCGCGTCGAGCTCGGCCAGTTTGAAACCCGTCTCATCAATTCTCAGCAGGATCTCAGGCGTGTATCCGCACTCGCGAGCGAAGCGGACGAGCAGATCAAGCGATTGACGATTTCGATCAGTCAGCTTGCCGAGCAGTTCGAAAAGATCGACGCCGACAAGGACTCCGCCGAGCTTCTGGCACGGCAACTCGAGATCGATGTCGAGTTAATTCAAACACGGTCGGAAGATGCGCAGGCCCGTCAGCAAGGTGTGAAGACCGAACTCGATCGGGCCGTGATTGAAGTGGAATCGACGCGCGCATCGGTCGCGTCGATCGAAGAAAGACTGAATCAGCTAAGGCTTGAAGAGTCGCAGGTCGCGACGCGGCTCGAGTCACTGCTGGGCAAAGCGCGAGATGAGGCGCAACTCGATCTCGCGCACCATTACCAGGAAATTACGGCCGAGGTTCCATATGAATCGGAAGAGAAAAACTGGGACGAAGTCGCAGATCAGGTTCGGCAACTGAAGGACAGAATCCACCGACTGGGCAACGTCAATCTTGACGCATTGGACGAAATGACGGAGCTCGAGAAACGATCACAGGAGTTTGCAAAGCAGCTCGAAGATCTGGCGGACAGCAAGAAGCAACTTGTGGATTTGATCGACGAACTCAATCGCGAGTGCGGCGTTCGGTTCGAGGAAACTTTTCAGGCCGTCAGAGAGAATTTCCAGACGCTCTTCCGCAAACTGTTCGGCGGAGGCAAGGCGGATGTGGTGCTGGAGACCGAGCTTCAGGACAAGCAATTGCAGGTGGGTGCAGACGGATTGCCGCTAGCTGGCGGGCCGGTCATGCGACGCGTCGATCCTCTGGACGCGGGCATCGAAATCATCGCCAGGCCGCCCGGCAAGCAGCCGGTCGCGATCAGCCAGCTTTCGGGCGGTGAGAAGACGATGACCTGCATCGCGCTGCTGATGAGCATCTTCAAAAGCAAGCCGAGCCCGTTCTGCATTTTGGATGAAGTCGATGCCGCACTGGATGAGGCGAACAACGTTCGGTTTGGCCTGATTGTGCAGGAATTTTTGCAAGGGTCGGAAGACGCCGAACCCGCCGTCGGACAGTTCATCATCATCACGCACCATAAGCGGACGATGCAGATCGCGGACGTGTTGTACGGCGTAACGCAGCAGCAGCAAGGCGTGAGCACACGCGTGGCCGTACGATTTGATCAGGTCGAGACCGGCGGACGCATCAAGGAATTTGTTGAAGACGTCGTCGCGGCGTGATGAGGAGAAACACGCCCGCCAGGATTGCGACCGTCAGCAGCAACGCTCCCCACGTCACAAACGCGCGGGCGACGTACACGCCATCAATTAGTGGTGCGGCAAGGATCGGCGAGATGAATTGGCCGAAAAACACCGCGGCCGTCACCAATCCGACGACGCGGCCGCGAACTGCTGCGGGCGAGAGACGCATTGACCACGCCACTGAGTTGGCCATGTACATACCCACCCCCAGGCCGCCGATCACCAGTCCCACCACAAGAATCGACCAGCGCTGAGAATTGAGTCCGACCGCGATCCATCCCCCGCCCATTAACAGTCCCGACGTTACGAACATTCCCGCGGGGCCTACGACCCGCACGATTCTGCTGTAGTTGAAGCTGGTGATCGCACCGCAACTGACCGATAGCCCCGCAAGTAGCCCCGCGATTGATTTGCTGGATCCAAGATCATGCACGACCAGAAAAGGCAATTGGACGGGCACGAGATAAAACGAGGCAGATAGAACGCCCACCACCAGTGCGATTGCCGCGACTTTGAGTTTGTAGGGCCCGACGATTTCGTTGTCGAGGGAGGCTTTTGACGCACGCGACTCGGCCGACGTTTCGACCAGCACAAGAATGACCGCGATGAGAATCGGAACGGCGGCGAGGTACATCACGAAGGGAGCGTGCCAGCCGAATCGGTCTGCCAGAATCCCACCCGCGGGCAAAAACACCACGCCCGAAAGCGACATGGATGCGCCTTGGATGCCAAGGAATTTTTCCCGCGACTCACCATTGAAGAGGTCACCCACAATCGTACTCGCGGCGGTCATTGAACCAGCGACTGCTACGCCGAGAAGGAAGCGTCCTACCAAAATCGACTCGAGCGATTGCAGATAAAGTCCGCTTGTTCCCGAGATCACATAAAGTGCCAACGACCAAACGAGCAGCCGTTTGCGCCCAACTTTATCTGCGACCAACCCCAGGCCCGGTGCGATCAAAGCGACCGCGAGTGCGGGCAAAGTAACGACGAGCCTGACGAAGGTATCCACGCGCGGATGGCTCGAGAAATGCTGTTGCATGCCAGGCAAACCCGCAGACACGATCGCTCCCGCGAGCACGGTAAGCATTGCGACAGAGAGCAGTGTTGCGCGGGTGGATGTCGTAGGGAGAAGTTGCGACGGCGCGAGCGCAGGCTGAGTCATTATTCGATCGTAATCGAACGATCGATGATTTTCCCAATGGCGGATTTTGACTCGCCAAGTTTTTAGATCTGTAAAAACGCCCACGCGAAGATTTGCGTGGGCGTTGATTATTTCGAGTCAATCTGCAACGGCAATGCGTCCAAAATAATTACGCCAGCACTTCAATGCTGATTCGGGTTGCACCGGGGCTGTTATTGGCGCGGTCGGTACCTGCTCCGCCGTCGAGGATGTGGAACGTACCTTGCCCGCTGCTGAGGATGTCATTCCCGGCCTCACCGTAGAGTGAATCGTTTGAGGACTCTCCAAAGAGCTGGTCGTTGCCATTGCCGCCCCACAAGCGGTCGGTCCCGTTACCGCCGAATAGCGTGTCGTTCGAATCATCCCCAAAGAGGCGGTCGTTGCCGTCGTCGCCGCGGATTAAGTCGGTTCCAGCACCGCCGTTGATGCGATCATTACCGGTGCCTCCGAAGATCGAATCCGCACCGCCTGATCCGGTGAGTGTGTCGTTGGCAGATCCACCTGTAATAGAATCCGGGTCGCTGCCGCCGTTGATGTAATCGGCCCCGTCGGAGAGTTGGTTCGAAATCGGAAGATTATCGTTGGCGAGACTCCCGCCGTACAGCGAGTCGCGTCCTGCGTCTCCAAAGAGCGAGTCGTTGTCTTCCTGACCTTCGACGTAGTCATTACCAAGACCACCCGAAAGTGTATCGTTTCCACTACCACCGAAGAGGAGGTCATCGCCCGCATCGCCCACGATGGAATCGTTTCCACCGTTGCCTTCGATGGTGTCGCGGTCCGCGCCGCCGAAGATGATATCGTTTCCGCCGAAGCCCCTTATGTCGTCGGCACCCGCGCCGCCCAGAATGCTGTCGACGCCGGATCCACCCTCGATGGTATCATTTCCGTCACCCGCACTAATGGTGGTGGGGACAGTGACAGAATCATCCACGATGATGCGGTCGTTTCCGCCGTTGGTCACGATCGAGACGCGGTTGATGGTGGCTGCGTCAAAGTTTTCAACGTCGCCGTCAGCAAAACGCAGTTCGTATTGCGTACGGCCATTTTGCCCGGGTCCGAGGAACTGGATGTTATCAACTGCGTTGTCACCCACGTAGCTGAAGAGTCCGTTAACGACGGTGACTGTTCCGCTGTGCAGCATTCGTCGTGATTCGACATGCTCCATCACGATGCGGGAGAATTTTTGCGAAGAACGGTTAAATAAATGTTTGGCGGTTTTTAGAGATCGGTTCATGATATTGCTTTGCATGTCTGTTGTTGTTCGGACTCGAATAATGACGCCGCTATTATGGCTATCATAACGCACGAAGTCCGATTTTTTGGGTATAATTCACGATATTCGTGAAATTGATCCTGAACGACTCTTACGATCCAATTAGCAATTCGACTGCGAGTCGGCTGGATCCGTCGCGGAACACTCCAAGGAATTTTCCGCTTTGATTAGAGGCGACGATCGACAGGTCGCCGCCGCGATCTTGACGCAGGGTTGTATTTTGGAAAGCGGTTCCGCCGTTGAAACGCGACTTAAAGATGGTGTCTCGCGTTCGATCGTAGGAAACGATGGTGGGCAAATCGTTGTCGTAGATGATGGAATTATTAAAGCCTGTCTCGCCGATGGTCGCCGGGGCGTAGACGCTCCATCGGCTCTTACCGCTGACGGCGAATTTCAGGTCTTTGGATGAAAGGTCTTGATAAGCGATGTAGGCCCGGTTGTTTTGGTCGTAAGAAATCGAAGTATGCGCGACGCCCGTCTTCGGGCGATCATCGACGACGCTTCGAATCCATCTCCCGTTTGGTTGACGCTGAGCGAACTTTAGGTCGTCCTTGCTCGAATCGTCGTATGCCAAGCTAATGCGGTTATTTCCATCAAGGGTGATGGAGGGAAATTTACCGACGTTGCCGGGAGAATCAACGGTAGTAATGATCCAGTTGCCCGCACTATTTTTCTCAGCAAGACGAAGCTCGCTGCTGCTTCGCCTGTAGTAGGCGACGAAAGGCGTGTCACTCGAATCGAGCAGCAGCGCCGGCATCTCGCCCGTGTTACCCGCACTGTCGAGGGTGCTTATCTGGAAATCGTCGCCATCGCTGAAGGCATACTTCAGATCACCGCGAACGCTGTCGTAATAAGCGACATGCGGCCGGCCCAAGCTGTCGATCTTCAGCGAGACGTTCGTGCCCACGCCGCGCCCTCCATCGGGAGCCGAGGCATCAACAACGACAGGCGAGGACCAGCTTCCGGCATCGCCGTTATCGCGGACGAGCTGAGTGGTGTATTTAAGAGTCTGATCGACGGAATCGAAAAACACGAGGTGCTTCACACCAAATTCGTCCACTGCGATTGAGTTGACAGTCCCCCTGCCCACTAATGGCAGGTCGGCGTCATCGATTGGCGCACGACTAATCGCCTGGGGAATCAACGTGGCGAGATCAAGCCGGTTAAAGTATTTGCCCGTCGATACGAACGGCACATCTTCGCCGTCGCGAGTCGTGGCACTAGCACTGCTGAGCATCGACCGAATGTCGGCAGCGGAAAATTGGCTCGAGATCTGTTTGATGAGTGCTACCGCACCTGCGAGCATGGGAGCCGCAAAACTCGTGCCCGTCGAACGCACGAAGCCGAGGTTTATGGTCGTCGTCGGTACGTCCACGCCTGGTGCGAGAAACGTGAGCGGATTACCACGCTGCGAGAAGTCGGCAATCGTCCCCTCTTCATCAACCGCGCCCACACCTATCACGAACGGACTGGCGGCGGGGTAGTCAATTCCCGGGCCCGCACTAATCCCGTCGTTGCCCGAAGATGCCGTAACAATTACACCCCGATCTGCGAGCTGACGCAGTTCGGGGCCGAGCTGATTTTCGGTATGTGCTTCGTTGAATCGTCCAAAACCAAAGCTGATGTTGACGGCGTCGATGCCATACTCGTCTAAATTCGTCAAGACCCAATCCAAGGCACGTTTGATTCGGTCGAGTGGAACAGATTCAGTCGTCGCTCCGATCCGCAACGCGATGAGCTTTGCATCGGGTGCGATTCCCTGGTACCTGCGCCCTGCAGCAATGAATGGGTCAGCGGCGATTGTGCCCGCGACCTGCGTTCCGTGTCCAAACGTGTCCAATGGGTCTGCGTCGTTGTCTACAAAATCGTAGCCCGCTATCACTTTAAAATTCGGGTTTGACGTCCCAAAACCGCCTCCAAGGGCCGGATGCCGATAGTCAATACCAGTGTCAATCACGGCTACAACACTTCCAGCACCTGTGACCGCTGGAAAGCGGTCGGAAATCGCGTCAAGCCCGATTAGACTGGGAATGGCACCCCACGGTTCTCCCGTCATCAAGGATCGCGATTCGAGGAGTTCAACGATGTTTTTCTGCATACGACGCTTCATGGGTGAACGATATCTGGAAAACTCCGCGAAAATAATAGAGTGAATAATAGAGTGAACGTCGGAAACATTTCTGTCGGATTTGACAGACCGGATAGACCATTCTAACTCTCAGGACATCCCATTCAATCGACCGATGGTATAGTTTACCCCACCGGACACGCATAAGGCAACAAAAAAGTGTATAACGTGTCATTTCATCAATAACCTTCTCTATCTGTCGCCGCGAATGTCAGCAAAAATTTCCGTCAGCGGATATCTTTTAAGGAAGAAGAAACGCGGATGCCGACCACGAATGAGAACCATATTCAAAACGCACCCGCCGCCAACGCATTTGACGGCACCAGACTTGTTAAAACTGAACTGAATGGTCGTAGAGTTCTAATCACAGGGGCGGGCGGATTCATCGGATCGCACCTTGTAAAACAATGTGTTCTGGCGGGCGCTCACGTCGTTGGAGTAAGCAGAGAGTCTGTGGCACCCGCGGCGTTCACGCCCGGCGTCGAGTGGGAACAGGCCGATCTCACCACTCAGGCCGCCACCGAGGAATTGCTTGCCAAACATCATCCGAGTCTCATTTTCCATCTCGCCGGATTTCCAAGCGCCTCTAGGCACCTCGATGCGGTCGGGCCGACGCTCGACAGCAACCTGCTCACCTCCATCTCCTTAATGCGTGCTGCGGTTCAATATCCTGTGGAGCGAATCGTGCTGGCGGGTTCGCTCGAAACCAACGCGACGGGCGACGCTCCATCCTCCGCATATGCCGCGAGCAAAACCGCCATGGTAGTGTACGCCCGCATGTTTCATAAGGTTTATCGACTCCCCGTTTCCATCGCGCGGACCTTCATGGTGTTTGGCCCGGGCCAGAAGGACGAGCTAAAGCTCGTGCCCTATGTCATCACGCAGATGATCAAAGGCGAAACCGTCAAGCTCTCCAGCGGCGGCCGACTTGTGGACTGGGTCTACGTTGAAGACGTCGCCCGCGGATTTATCACGCTTGCCTTATCCAAAGGATTGGACGCTCAGGAAGTCGAAATCGGCAGCGGCAAACTCCTTAGTGTCCGAGAGATCGTAACACTCATCGCCAGATTGTTAGAGTACAATTTACCGATTTCGTTCGGAGCGTTGGCCGATCGCCCGGCCGAAGAGGAGCGAATTGCCGATGTCGAATCAACTTTCCGCTTGATCGGCTGGCGTCCCAATTTTTCACTGGAAACGGGCCTACAGTTGACGATTCAGCATTACCTGGCTCGCACCGGAATATCCACCCCCGCAATGTAACGCATACTCGTCTTTGAGCATTTACACTTGTCTTTACACGCGAGCAAGTCGCTGTTTCTGATGATTAACACGAATGAATTGTCGAAGAATTTCGGCGAACATCAGGGCAACCTCCGCTGGGCGTTATGGCTCTGTATCGCATCCGACGATATATTTCAGCTGGCGGCGAATTTCAGTTGATCTGATGGGCGAACGATGCAAAGCGGGTTCTGGTCCAACCTCGATAGTTTCTGGCGAACGCTGCAAAGCTATTCGCTCTGGAGCGTTGCGCTCCAACTTCTGCTGATCGGCGTCGTCGTGTTCTGGCTCGTGCGATTTTTGCAGGGCACACGTGGCTATCGTCTGCTCAAGGGCATCTTTCTTGTCCTTCTGATTCCGTACTTCTCGTTCACGCTGCTGCGCAACGTCTTCGATCTGGAAATCATTGTCTTCCTCTATGAGCGTATGCTGGTGTTTGCGTCGGTCGCGATCGTCGTCGTGTTTCAACCCGAGATTCGCCGGGCGCTGATGCGTGTGGGCGAGGCGAGACTCTTTCGCGGGACCGCGAGCCAGATCGACCGCGAAATCGACGAACTGATCAAGTCCGCTCGATTTTGCAGCCAGCGGAAAATCGGTGCGCTGATCGCAATCGAGCGTGAGGCAGGCCTGGGCGGGCTGACCGATGACTCGACTCGCATCAACGCCGACATTTCGGCCGATCTTCTCAATTCAATTTTCTATCCCAACAGTCCATTGCACGATCTGGGCGTGGTGATCAGCAGCGGCAGAATCATGTTCGCGGGGGTTCAGTTTCCGCTGGCCGAGGCGGGAGATTTGGAGAACGACCTGGGCAGTCGGCACCGCGCTGCGGTCGGCCTGAGCCAGGAATCCGACGCCGTCGTGCTGATCGTTTCCGAAGAAACAGGTGACGTGTCGATCGCAGAGCGCGGACTGCTATATCGGCGGCTCACCTTGGAATCGACTCGACAAATGCTGGGCGAACTTCTGGGTGGCAGTACGACATCGCCGGAAGTTTTGACAGCGCTTGCGTCAAAGGATCTGGTTTAGGTTTCCTGGTGCAGGCTTTTTCTGGTGTAAACTATTCAATGCCCTCTCCCGCCGCTCAAAACACCACGACCACGACCACGACCTGGCACTCATCTATTCGGCGAGTAAGGCGATGGCTCGCCAGACAGAACCTTAAAGACCTGCTGGGCACTCTGGCTTTGGTGGTGTTCCTTACCGTGTTGATCTGGGTCTGGGCCGAGCGCGAGCAGATCGTTGGAGAAAAGCGGATGCCGCCCTTCGCGTTGGTACTGGAATCAGATACTCAGGACCGCGTCATCACCGCGATTCGCTCGCAATCGACCGCGGGTACGGTGATGGCCGTGGAAAGCAAGTTTAGCGACCGCATCTCCGTTAATGAGCTTTTCGTCAGCGGGCCCAATCTGCGCGCCGACGACCTTTCGCGTGCTTTGCGAATCGACCCCAAAATTCTCCTGTCGGTTTCGCGCGACCTCGAAATCGGACGCGAAACGCGAATCGACCTCGCCGCGAGACTCAGCGAACTGCCCGAACTCGCTGATCGCGGCCTTTCGATCAAACGCATCGAGCCGCAGTTTTTCGAGTTCCGCGTCGACAAGCTCGAATCGCGCACGGTCCAAATCATTCCGCCACCGCAACTATCGGGCGATTTCCAAATCACCTTCGTGCCCGACACCGTCACCGTTCGCGGCCCGTCGCGCGAGCTCGACGAACTCGAATCCGCCGGCGCGCTCAAAGTGATCGCCAAACTCACACAGCAGCAGCTCGCACCACTCAGTCAAGCCGGCAAGACTTCACTCGAACTTGAAGACGTCGGGCTGTCGGCCCCGGGCTCACGACTGCAGATCGTCAACGACCTCACGTGCCGTGCAATCATCAGGCCGCCCGAGACAAGAAACGAAACGCGCACGCTCAATGCCGTGCCGTTCTACGTGATGACCCACTCGGCCCTGGTTCAGCGCCGCTCGACCGTCGCGGTTTCCATCAACGATCGACCCGTCACCACCACGTTGCCCAACATTGAAATCGAAGGGCCAACAGCGTTGCTCGACCGCGTGACCCGCGGCGATAATGGCTTTGTGATCAAGGCTTTCCTTCAGCTAGATGCCGCCGACACGGCGTTGCAAGGCGTCGAACGCCCGGTCGAATACATCACCCCGCCGGGCGTGAGTGTGGTGACGCGAGACCGCAAGGTGAAGGTCACGGTCAATACGCCGGCCTCTTGAAATCGCGTGATACATTTCAGAATTTCAACGGGGATGACTAGCGGACTATCTTGCCAGGATGCTACCGCATCCGTGCCGGCAGTACGTCCGTCCAGCCGGGCAGATAGTGCAGGCAAATTAATCCGGCAATCACCACCACTAATAATCCGCACGCCAGCCAATAGAGGATAAACTTTGCGGCGTTCATGCGATTACCGGTTGCGGTTTGCGAAGATAAATATCCCACACGAACGCAAAAAACACGGGCCACCACACCAGATCATTCGTGATGATCGTCAGACCCACTTGTGCGGGCATGACGCCCAGATAAAGCCAGCCGTACAAGAACCCGATCGGCCCGAAAACTTTTCCCAGCGTGCCGATGAGGATGAACGCCGCGTACCGTTCGGGCTCTCGCCAGCACACGAAATAACCGATCGCAAACACCATCACGAACATGCCGATGCACTGCCACAAGAGAATGCCGATCGGGCCGAGTTGATCGAGCGGAATGCCGACGAGTTCGAACGGCGGGCGTGGGAACAGGATCACCGCGATGCCCCAGATGAGGTTGTAAATCGCCGCGATGAGAAAAACGTAGCGATAGACCGTTCGACGCGGCTCGGGAAGTCGCGCTAATGCAATGGTCATCGAATCTCTTTGCTCTACGGCCAAAGTGCTCATTGCTTCACCAGCGCGCCCGGGCCTTGCACTCGAACCTGCTTTTGAGGCCCGACGATTTTTGCGATCTCCTGGGCCGACGCACCTTCATCTTCCAGGTAGTGACGCGCCTCGACCTCACTGATTTCAACCACATCAAGCGTACCCTCAACGATCGCCTGCTTGCCCACGGCATCGAGCGGAATCAATCGCCCATCGATCGGGCAGGTGAACTTGACGAACACGGGAATTCCCTTGCCCTTTTCAGTGGCAGGTGCGGTGAATTGCATCCAGCAGCCCTTTGGTTTGCACACCTTACTGATCGCTCCGCTCAGTCGGACGGCCTTGCCCGCGAACGCGGCCGGATCCGCCAGAACCGCTTCCACCGTCACCGTCTTGCTCTCGTCCATCGTCAGTGCCTGCCCGAACGCGAGCCAGCCCGCTGCGCTTTCTGCAACATTGCTACCTGCTAAAGGCTGCGTCGATGGCGCGGCCTCACTTTGCAAACCCAGCGCGAGCGGCATCGCCAACGCGAGTGAAAATAGACCGGCAGTGACAAGCGTGCAATTTCGCATGAGGCCATCCTATCCCCGCCGCACTATGATGTCAGCAGGCATGCGAGAATCAGAATTTTTATCCGACATCAGACTTGCAACACGCCCCGACCCGCGCGTGCCCATTCACATCGGCGACGATCTGGCGGCACTTCAATTTGAATCAACCGACCTCGTCCTCGTCGGCATCGATCAAGTCCTCGACCGCGTCCACTTCGACCTTCGACAGCACACACTCTCGCAAATCGCCCGCAAGGCTGTGCTGCGAAATATCAGCGACTGCGCGGCCATGGCTTGCCTGCCCGTCGCATGCGTCGCGAGTCTCGCACTTCCTGCATCGTCCCCGCCGCTTGATCCGCGCGTGATCTTCGACGCGATGACCCAGGTCGCCAGCCTGTACGACTGTGTCATCGTCGGCGGCGACACAGGCGCGTGGGCCGGGCCGCTGGCGATTTCCGTCGCGATCATCGGCGCATCACGAGGCATCACGCCCGTCAGACGATCGGGCGCAAAGCCCGGCGACAAACTTTTTGTCACCGGCCCTCTTGGCGGAAGTATTTTGGGTCGCCATTTCGATTTTACCCCGCGCATCACACTCGCACGAGAACTCGCCCGACACTTTGACATCCACGCGATGCTCGATCTCTCCGATGGCTTGTCCCAAGACTTGCCTCGAATTTGCGACATGTCGGGCGTCGGTGCGACAATCAACGCTGCGGTCGTGCCGATCCATGACGATGTGAGCAAGCTCAATTCAGCCAGATCCCCACTCGACCACGCACTACACGATGGTGAAGATTACGAACTCCTCTTCGCCGCCCCTTCGTGCGACGACCCACGCGTCACCTGCATTGGCACGATTGATCAAAACCCCGGCGTGCGCATCACGATCGACGGGCAGACCGTGTCGCTTGCCCAGCGCGGTTGGGACCACGCGTTTTGACAATTTTTTCATAAGTGACAATCCGAACCACGACGCATTCGCCCGGCTTTGGTTTCACTGTGTTTCATTTGTGCTGAATGATTCACCTAAAGAGCAAGCCGAGGGTAGACAGGCTACTATTAGCCGATGCCCTCCTCCCCGACTTCAGGCCATACTCTGCTGAACTTCAATCGCAGCGACTATCCGATTCCGCCGAAAACCGCGACGGTTGGGATGTGGATTTTCCTGGCGAGCCTCACGATGCTCTTCGCCGCCACGATGCTGGCGTATGTCATTATCCGCTTCACCGGCGCATTCAGCCCGAGCATCGGCTCAGTGACATTGCCCTGGACCCTTTGGGTCAGCACGGCCGTCGTTCTGGCGGCGAGCGTCACGATCCAGATGGCGGTCAATGCCGTACGCAGCAGGAAACTTCAAAAGTTCAAGTTCCTGGTCTTCCTGACAGTCATTCTCGGCACCGCCTTTTGCCTCATTCAGCTTCCCGCCCTGGCAAGCCTGTGGACTGAGCACTGGCAACACGCGTCGCGCAAAACTGAGGCACTCGCCGGCGCCTCACTTTCACAAGTCGTGATCCAACAACGCGACATGCCCAACCAGGATCGATTCACGCCCGTCTACGGCCTGGTGCTCGTGCTCATCGTCGTCCATGCCGCGCACGTGCTGGGCGGTCTCGTCCATCTGCTCATTGTCACCCGAGGGGCCATTCTCAATCATTACGACTATGAATATTACGCACCCGTCAAACACGCGGCCATGTACTGGCACTTCCTCGACATTGTCTGGCTGGTCATGTTTTTCACCATGTTTTTCGTGGGGTAAGGTTTTTCGGGATAGGCGATGGCCAGGCGGTAATGCGATGTGACCGCCATCTCCACCGAGACTAGTCGGCCCCGACTCTCCGATAACCTTTGGCGGCTCAACGCTTCGTGTAAAACGCCTATCCCTTTCAGTTTCCTTGCCCCTACGATTCAACGGCCTATGATTTGCTTATCCATACCAGAAGACTGCCGATCCGGCCGATACTAACAAGACCGCCCGACGCATCGGAACCACAGATCACGGCAGAATAGAAATCTTCGTACGACCCACTACTCCCCATCGAATAGGGCCAGAACTGTAAAGGCCCTCTTCGCCGGGAACTCTAAGGAGATCGAATCATGTTCGAACGTTTCACAGATCGTGCTCGAAAAGTCATGGCCCTGGCCAACCAGGAAGCACAGCGGTTTAACCACGAATACATCGGCACAGAACACATCCTGCTCGGCCTGGTAAAAGAAGGTTCGGGCGTCGGTGCCAATGTACTGAAAAACCTCGACGTCGACCTCCGAAAAGTTCGACTCGAGGTCGAAAAATTAGTCAAATCGGGCCCCGAGATGGTCACCATGGGCAAACTGCCCCAGACCCCTCGCGCTAAAAAGGTGATCGAATACGGCATCGAAGAGGCACGCAACCTCAACCACAATTACGTCGGCACCGAGCACTTGCTTCTCGGGCTGCTGCGCGAGCACGACGGCGTCGCCGCCCAAGTGCTCATGAACCTCTCGCTTAAGCTCGAAGAGGTGCGTGAGGAAGTGCTCAATCTCCTTGGCGCAGGCCAGGAGAGCGAAGAAAACACCGCAGGAGCCGCCGCGGGCGGTGGCGGAGAGGGTGGTGGTTCCAGCAGCGCCACTGGCAAGAAGGGCAAGAGCAAAACTCCTGCTCTGGACAGCTTCGGCCGAGATCTCACAGAGCTCGCCAAAGAAGGAACGCTCGACCCCGTTATCGGCCGCAAGAACGAAATCGAACGCGTCATCCAGATTCTGTGCCGCCGTCAGAAGAACAATCCCGTGCTTCTGGGCGAGGCAGGCGTCGGCAAGACCGCCATCGTCGAGGGCCTGGCTCAGATGATCATCGCGCAGGAAGTCCCCGACATCCTGGCCGACCGTCGACTCGTCGTGCTCGACCTTGCGATGATGGTCGCGGGCACGAAATATCGCGGCCAGTTCGAAGAACGCATCAAGGCGGTCATGAACGAAGTTCGCCGCGCTAAGAACGTGATTCTGTTCATCGACGAACTGCACACGCTGGTCGGTGCGGGCGGCGCTGAAGGTGCGATCGACGCGAGCAATGTGCTCAAGCCCGCACTCTCGCGTGGCGAGATTCAGTGCATCGGTGCGACGACGTTCGACGAGTACCGCAAGTAC
>JBBQKP010000033.1:0-22920 GCA_038326995.1 Tepidisphaerales bacterium | reverse complement strand
TCATGGAAAGGAACAGTGGGAACGAAGCCGGTGTCTAATTGATTTCGACTTTCGCCTGATGTCTGACCGATTGTCGCGCTCGGACAGTCCTCGACGGCGCAGCTGATCGTCTTCGATCAGCATTGGGCGTGAATGATCCCACGACTGTGAGCATTAAATCAACAAAAACCTTCTCGATCAAACCAAGGATAAACGGGGACATACCACTGTCTTGAACCGATTCGAGTAGCTCGGCGACGCGTGAGAGCCGGACGCGTGAGAGCCGGTTAAGTCCGTTCAGGGCTTTGGGGTCGATGGGCTTGAATTGCTTGAGTTGCCTGGATTGCTTGGGTTCTTTGACAAGGGGCCGCGACTTTGGTAACGCGATCGGCGCAGGCGGCCCGATCGGCTAGAGTGAGAAACTTATTTGGGATTGGCGCAAGGCGCAATAACTTGGATTTTTGCGAATCAATTGCCAGGCCGAACGGTAGTGATCTTTGGGTTATTAAGCCGAGGAGATGCCAGTGCGGGTTTAGATGCTTTATCGCGGATGGCTTTTGACAATTTCCCAATTACGTCCGGGTCAACCATTGGCCCGCTGCCGACCGCCTTCTGCAGGGCCACGAACTGCGTGTTGATCATCGCCTGACTTGCCTGCACGTTGAGCTCGGCAGAGAGGGTTGATCGTCGCGCGTCCAGCACTTCTAAAAACGTTGTGGTGCCTTGTTCGTACTGAAGAGTCGCCAGTTCGAGTGATTCACGGTTGTCGTATAGCTCGAACTCGAGAGAAGAAATGCGATCTTCCTCGCTTTTGATCAGCACGAGCTGGGATTCGACTTCGAATAAAGCGTTGGTGACGGCCGTGCGATAATTCGACAGCGCTTCGAGTGTTCTGGCGTCGGCCAGGTCGAGGCGAGATTGGACTCGGCCGAAATCCAGGATTGGTGTGGTAAGCCCAGCGCCGATCGACCAAATCGAACCAGACCCGACGTCGGTGCCGTCTTGCCATTTCAGCAAGCCATCAAGACGGAGTCGGGGGTATTGATCCAACGCCGCACCGCGTGAGCGAAGGAGATTTGCTTCAACGCGAAATGCGGCGGCACGCACGTCAGGGC
Organism: Tepidisphaerales bacterium; assembly: GCA_038326995.1. Lineage (GTDB taxonomy): Bacteria > Planctomycetota > Phycisphaerae > Tepidisphaerales > Tepidisphaeraceae > JBBQKP01. The sequence continues at coordinate 21,826 of JBBQKP010000033.1, read as the reverse complement.
GTCGCTCGATCACTGTAATCGGAGAGGACAAGCCGGCAGACAGATCAATTCTGACAAGTGGTGCTATCGGTCCGACCCGATTTCGGGTCGTACCTGATTTTACGGAAAGCAGCGCATCGAGTTGAAGCAGGGCGACGTTGACCTGCGCTTGAACCTGTATAAGTCGCGAACGTGTCGACTGCGATTGAGCCTGAGCGCGACTCACATCAAGTTCACTGACCTGACCGGCCTGTACCTGCGATCGGGTGAGCTCAATCGTCTGGACGTCTGATTCGAGTGTTCGGGCCAAAATTTTCAACGTACCTTGCGCTCTCTGCAATTCGATGTAAACGCGACAGACCTCCGCGGCGAGGGTCATGTGGGCGTCGTCTAGCATTTGGATTGATGCTTCGACATCGAGCGATGCCGCCGCCGCGCGGTTGCGATCTGCACCGAGCAGGTCTAGCTCCCATGTCGAATCAAAACCGACCTGGAATATATTGCCTTGACGTGGCGGACCGAATAATCGCAAGTCGCTTCGATTCGCGGACCCGCCTCCGGTCACCGCAGGCAATCGGCCGGCCTGGGCGAGATTTGCGGATGCCCTGGCAGAGAAAACGCGGGCGAGTGCGGCATCGAGCGTTGGACTATTGGCGAGCGCTTCTACGACCAATTTGTCCAGTAGAGGATCGTTGAGCGCGGTCCACCACGTGAAGGATGTATCGTTCGTGTCAGTGGTCGAAGGCACTGTTGTTGGCTGCGTGGACGCCCATCGCGATGGGACGTTCGCCCACTCGTCGTGGACGGGTAATGACATCGACTTGACGCAACCGGGCACGACCAGGGCGAGCGTGCTTAAACAAATTTGAATAGATTGGCGTCTCAACGCGACTCCTTTTGCGTGCTCGCCGCCGCGGCCTGAGTGTTGATGAAGACGTCGAGTTGTTGACCGACCCAAAGCGTCTGGGTGGTGGATTCGATGACAAAGACATACTGCATTACGCGCGTATCGATGAGCTCGTTGCGACCGCCTGCGACGTTCTGCTTTTCACGCGAGAGGGGCTCTCGTAGCACTGGACGAAGTATGATCGCGTCAGAAGTGTTGCCGCGTGAATAGGCAACGCCATCTGGAGAATCGGGGATGAGGCCAGCAAGCTCTTCGTCGAAGCTGACACGAACGTGAAGCGTGGTGACGTCCCCAAGCCTGATGAGCGGCGTCGAGAGCACGCCCGCGGCCGCAAACTCGCCGGGTCGAATGTCTACCGCCAGTACCGACGCGTCCTGAAGTGCGACGATGCGAGTCTTGCCCAACCGCGCCTCGGCTTCGAGAAGTCGCGTCCGTGCCTCGGCCAGTTGTGACTGAGACTGATCGCGACGCGCCTTAGCCGCCCTTACAGTCGAGATCGCCTCCTGAATCCGCACCGCGGCCGTTGCGACGCTATTCCGACGGGTCGTCAAATCTTCGATACGCAGGGCACGCGGATCGCTAACCGCATCAAGCAGGGCAAGCAATGAGCGGGAATTTTCGAGCTCTCTTTGTCTAACGGCAAGGCCCGCCTCGGCAGAAAGTATATCCGCCTGGGCGACTTGCTCTGCGGCGCTGCTGGCTTCCACGCCCGCCCGGCTTACTTCCACACTCGACCGCAGTAGGCTCGATTCGATCTCAAAGAGCAGCTGGCCTCTGGTCACGCGATCCCCCGGTTTGACGTTCACGGATGCGACGGTACCAGCGACATCTGTCCCGACGGCGATCACTCGCGATTGCGGCTCGATCACGCCAAGCCCCGCGACACGATGGCCGAACGGACTGACAGGCGGTGAATTAGGAGGAGGAAGAAGTTTCTTATCTGGAATACGCGACCTCGATTCCAACATAGAAAAAGTAATCAGTCCGATGGATAGAATTGGAAGGCCGACCAATAAAATAAAACGAATGATTTTCATGCTTTTTCTTGTTGTCCGTCTGGTGAATTGCGACGATCTCCCACGATTCGGCCGTCGCTCATTTCGATGATGCGGTCTGCGAACGGGTAAATTCGATTGTCGTGTGTGACCACGATGACGACACGTTTTGAATCGCAGGCGACTTGCTTCAAGAGCTCCATCACACGATGTCCTGAGTCTTTATCGAGAGCGGCTGTGGGTTCATCGCAGACCATAAAATCAGGCTTATGGAGTAATGCTCGGACGATTGAAATTCGCTGCTGTTGTCCGCCTGATAGCTGGGCAGGAAACTTGTTCTGATGGTCGCCCATGTCTAAATGCTTAAGCATCTCGCCGGCCTCTTGAGACGCCTTCGCAAGCGATACGCCGCCAGCGACTAATGTCACCGCGGCGTTCTCGGCGGCGGTGAGATAGGGCAAAAGGTTGTATTGCTGGAAGATAAAACCGATATGTTTGCGTCGGAAGCGTACTTTCTGCCCATTACCCATCGACGTGAGTTTAGTTTTGCCGATCTGTACATCACCGGACGTAGGTGTAAGAATGGACGACAAGATCGAAATCAACGTAGTTTTTCCGCAACCGGACGGACCGACTAAGAAAGTCATCTCACCCGGTTTTAGGGTCAAGTTAATCTCATGCAGCACCCTTTGACGGATGCTACCGGTGCCGAACTCCATCACCACATCGCGAGCGGAGACTCCCAACTCTTCTACTGTAGAGTTTGGAAATGGGTCTTGTTTTGGATCGATTGCGACCATGAAAAGCACCAGTTTGTTCAGCCCTTGAAAACGACTGCGGGATCGAGCACAAGGACGCGTCTCACGCCCACTGCGGTCGCGAGGATCATGATAAAGACAAGCAAAATGGCGATCCCGATGCTGATCTGCCATAACAAGTAAAAGTCTTGAAGAGCGACGACGCCTTTCCCAAAAATGAAAAAGCCTGTTGCCGCGCCGATACCTAGACCGTAGCCGATCAGGCCGATCAGTATTGCCTGACCAGTCACCATTCCGATGATCTGAATGTTCGATACGCCAATCGCTTTGAGCACACCAAACTGACGCAGATTATCTGAAACGAACTGGTAAAAGGTAAGCCCGACGATCACCGCACCGACAATAATGCCCAGTATGATCACCGTGCCGAAAGACTGTGGAATGCCGGTGTTGTTAAGAATGTAAAGCACGGATCGCCATGCGAAGTCCTCGGTTGTGATTGCCGTCAGGCCGGTTCGGTCGCGAATAGCTTGTGCCACCTTGTTCACGTCTGCGTTTTGATTCACTCGAACCAGCACGAAAGGCAACTTGGTGCGTGTAGGTGGAACAAGCTCAAGTGCCTGGCCGTAGGTGGCGTAAATGACCGGAAAGGTAGCGAAGGGGACAGAGCCTTCAAAAATTCCGGCAATCCGAACGCGACGATCGTTAATCTCGATGATTTTCCCTGCCGCCAGAGGCTCGCCCGGCCAAATCGCGCTGAACCCGGCACTATCCATCAGCACCGAATCGGGTGACTGCAGGTCTTGCAGATTACCGACAAGCAACTTTCGAGGAGCACCCACTAGACTTGAGTCATCTACACCGAGTAATAGCACCTGCTTCGCTTCATCGCGCTCGGTACGCGCTATCCCCACGCCTCGGTAATAGGGGACGGCCCACTCGACACCATGCACCGATCTCACGCGAAGGAGATCGACATCTCGCAAACGCTCGACTTCTTCGATATATTTCACGCGACTGTCCATAACCCAAAGCTGTGCGTCAAGAACATCATAAACAGGGTTGGCCGCCCGGCTCAGCAGGCCGACGAAGATGGAGCCCTGCTGGGCAAGCAGTAATGTGGCAAATGCAACGCCAAAGATCAGCCCAAGATATTTGAGGCGGTCCCCGGCGAGCATGCGAAAAGCGATAGACAACATAGCTTGTCCGCTTATAATAGACTATGTCGTCTACAAAGTCAAAACTCCGTGTTCACAAACCCCGAAGTGGTCGTCCGCGCGATCTGGGCAAGCGGTCTGATATTCTGCAGGCGGCCTTCGAGCTGTTTTGCCAAACAGGTCTGGCGTCGATGACGATTGACGCCGTCGCAGCCCGCGCTGGAGTGGCCAAGCAAACGGTTTATCAGAACTTCAAGAATCGGGAAGAGCTGTTCCGCGAAGTCATCTTCTCCCAAACGCCGCGGTTCGAAGCGCCCTCAAACACGATGTGCTTTAAGACCAATCCACGCAAGTACTTAATAGACCGCGGTGTGCGATTACTCCGATTTCTCGAAAGCCCGGAGCTCATCGCGTGCGGCAGAACCATGCCGTCACAAAGCCGTGAATTCCCGGAACTCACGCGGATGCTGATCGAACACGGCCCCAGGAAAGAAATGCGACACTACGCAGAAGTGCTCCAAGAGATGCAGCAGCAGGGAGACTTTAAATTCGAAGACACGATGGTTTCTGCCGACCAATTGACGAGCATGTTTAAAGGGGCTCATCTGGACGAAATGATCCACGGTGTTGTTGATGCCCGCACCGACGCGGAGCGGCTTCGCCATGTGACTGCTTGCGTCGACCTGCTGCTCAGAGCCGCCCGTTCGCAGTAACTGGTGATTTTTCGAGCCTTCACCCTGACATTTTTCATAATAATGACGGATACGTAACTGGAGAGTAATTCTTCGGCCGAGCGTACACGTCGTAGCACCTGAAACGACCCAAAAATCCCGCGATCTCGGCATTCCGCTATTTGCACTTCAGCCGATTGCAACAAGTTCGTGGTCGAGCAGCGGGAGAGCGGACGGAATTAAACGTGCCGCGCACGGCGGTAAGCGGGTTCCGCGAATCGCGGTCAAGAGTTCACGCCGACTATCAGCAACCGCTTACTGACGTTCGCGGCTCGTTTAGAAGCGGATATATTGGGCTGAAGTGTCGCCTTCGCTGAAGTGTTGCGAGTAATGATAAATAGGCGGCGGCTTCTCCGACAGGTGTGAACAACAATAAGGACAACTGCCCGTTCACTTTTTTGAAGCAGCAAGTTAAGATTTGAAAAAGCCTTCTCCTGGAGTAATCGTCAGATTTTTACGTCAATTTTCTCGCCGAAGGCGGTGACTATTCGGGTGAAGTGTTCTGTGAAGACAAAGTTGTGGGCGGGGAATTTCGTGCCGCTGATGTTGTTATCGATGTGGGAAAACATCATCTCGATGGTGCCGACCTGCAGCTTTTCGGGCCCGCTGATGGTGCGGATGACCCCGGAGATGCTGGCGCCGATGTGATTGAGCTGTTCGACGACGGCTTCGAATTCGACGGTCTGGCCCGCGCGAACCAGCCGCTCGAACGTCGCCCGGCCGATCTTGGCGAGTACGACTTTCTCCTTGTACCCGTTCGTTTCGCCCACCAGGAGACCGGCGGTCTGTGCCATGCCTTCGATCAACAGACTCTGAGGCACGATGGGAAAAGCCGGGTAAAGGTCATGCAAATGATCCTCCGCCAGGCAATTCGCCTTGATCGCCACCGCACGCTTGCCGCTTTCGAACTGCGTGAACTTATCAATCCACATCCATCGCATCTTGGCTTTGCTCCGTCTGTTCCAAAAACAATTGATTTAGCCGACTTTGCTGAAAATGTATTTCGTCATGAAATCCACCGTGAAGAGCTTGCTCATGTTTTCGACCTTCGGGTCAGCCCTGAGCGGCGCGATGTCGGCCAGCGGCATGCGCGACGCGACCTCAGCAAGCCCGCGATCGGTGAACTTCCCGCCCTGCACGAACTCGGGATTGTTGGTCAAACCTTCGGGCGTGAGGTCGCCCTTGGGAATCTTGATCGAAAACGCCTTCTCGAGTCGGAATTGAATATCGAGAAAGTCGATGCTTTCCGCACCGAGATCATCCATTAGCGCTGCCGTGGGGACAATCTCGTCATCATCAACGCCCAAAGCGTCGACAAGAACCTGTTGCACTTTGGTGTAAACTTCGTCTTTGGTCATGTTGCGTTCTCCGAAAAGTTCTGCTGCTGGAAATTGATTCGAAAGTCAGTTCCGATATTTTCGGCCCCGATCACACCCGCTCATTCTAGATCAAAACCTCTGCCGATTGCGGCATCCGCATGCCACTGGAGGTCAGGATCTGGAACCGCTCGCGTGTGAATTTTTTCATTGGAGCATCGTACCGCGCCAGAGTCGCATCCTTGTCGGCGAGATTGAAAAAAACGAGTTCGAGCCGCGCGGCAAGGGCTTGAGATTCGGTCGCGGCCCGATTGCCTGACCCACCATTTGTCCCCCCACCATTCGATGTCGCCTGTTCGACCACAAAGCCCACGGCCTTGAACGATGCGAAACCCTCATCGAATCGGATCAGATCAATCTCGACGCGAAGCGTTTGCCCCGGCGAGACGAACTGCCCGTACCGAACGTTTTTTGCTTCTTTCAGCACCACGACGCTGCACGTGAACTTCGTGCGGTGATGAATCAGCCATGCCGCCGCCTGCACCATCGCCTCGACCATCAGCACGCCCGGCAAGACGGGAAAGGTCGGAAAATGGTCGGCCAGATAGTCCTCGCCGAGCGAGACCGCCTTCACCGCGACGATGCGGTCGTCGGTGAGGGTTTGTATTTGATCGAGCAGATTGAATTTCATACCAAGGCGATCCATCGCAAGGATTTTATGAGACGTGGGCTGTGCGAAAGACTTGTACGGAATCAGCAGAATTATGCAAGGGCGAGCGGCCAGTTACTAAGCCGCTACTTACCGATCAGCTCCAGAATGATTTGATCGAGCGAAATGCGCGGCGAGAAGCCGATCGCTGCCTGAATTTTCGCAAGGGCTGGCACTCGGCGGGGCAGGTCGTCGAACTTTTGCCCGTATGCCTCTTCATAGGAGAGTCGTTCGACGATGCTCTTTGATTTTGAAAGCTCAATCACTCGCCGTGCGAGTTGTTCGACGCTGATTTCTTCGCTCCCGCCGACGTTGAAGACTTGCCCGAAAGCCTCTGGTTTGGTGGGCAACGTAATGAGCGCATCAACGACGTCGCTGACGTGGCAAAAACATCGCGTCTGCGCGCCATCGCCGTATACCTGCAGGGGCCGATTCGCAAGGGCCGCATCCACAAACCTTGGCAATACCATGCCGTACATGCCCACTTGCCTCGGGCCGACGGTGTTGAATAGCCGCACGACCACGACGGGCAGTCCGAACTGTTTGTAGTACGCCAGGCCGAGAAATTCATCGATGCCCTTCGCGTACGCGTAGCACCATCGCGCGTGCTTGGTCGGGCCCATCACGATGTCATCATCCTCACTGAACGGCACGCGCATGCCCTTGCCGTAGACCTCGGACGAACTGGTGATCAGCACAGGCTTACCGAAGCGATGGCAGGCCTCAAGGACGATTTCGGTTCCCCGAATGCACGTGCGGATGGTGTGAACGGGCTGCTCCACAATGAGCTGCACACCCACCGCGGCGGCGAGGTGATAAACCTGATCCGCCTGCGACACCATCAGGTTGATCGTCTGGGCGTTCTCGATCGTGTCGGTGATGAGCGAAAACCCGGGTCGCTTGATGAGATCGGCGACGTTCTGCTTTCGCCCGGTCGAGAAATCGTCGAGAACGGTCACATCATGGCCCGAATCGAGGAGCTGGTGAGCCAGGTGCGAGCCGATGAAGCCCGCGCCACCTGTGATGAAAATGCGTTTGGGCAAGGCTGCAATCGTAACGCATTTGCCTTCTCAATGCCCTTTGAATTGCACTTTGTAATGCGCTTTGCAATTCCCTTGCCTCGGGCGGCGTCTTATATTCGAGATTCCGTCGCCGAACGACCGATAAAATCAGGAGCAATCCAGCCCGACGACACGCTACGGAAAAATACAATTATGCCACGCCCCACTCGCACGTCCATCCGAAATCGCCGCCCGATGTCTCAACTCATGGAGGCGTTTCAATTACTCGAACCACGTCGGCTGATGGCGGCGGGTATTGAAGTGGACCGCTCACGTATCTTCTTCTCCGACGTCATTCAATCCGCCGACGGTGGAACCTCCATCGTCCAGCGCATCCGGATCGTCAATTCCGGCACGACCAACGTCACGCTGGGCGCAAATCCCATCGGCTTCACGGGAACAAACGCGTCAGAATTCACGATCCAAAACTCCAGCGGGTTCAATGGCACTCTCACGCCCGGACAATCCGCGTCGGCGGACCTCGTGTTTCGCGCGGGAAGCATTGGCATCCGCACCGCCATCCTTACCGCCTCCACTACGGCCGGCATTGGTGGTGTCCAATCCGACACCTCGACGCTTCGCGGGCTGGGCACTGCCGGCAACGGCGGCAACAGCGAGCCCTCGCTCCAGCGAATCCTTGATCTATTCCAACTCAACGTGAATGTGGGCGACAGCACCCCAAACAACACCGACATCACCACCCCGCCCATTACGCCCAATGATGAAGTCGTCGCCCCAAGGTTCCGCCCCGTCGGATCAGGCGCCATGACCGTCGAAGTCCTCGCCAACTTCGCAGCCAGCACTTCGCCTTCCACCCGCTTTGGCGTCTACGAGGCGGGCACCCTTCAGAACCGCCAGCAGCTTTTCACCATCGGCCAGCAATTCGCACAGACCGTCTCGCCCGTCGTCTCGGGCACAACCTCCTTTTCACGACAGGGAGACTTTGGTCTTTACGCGGAGTATCCGGACTTCGGCAATCGAATCGCCACCAGCGAAGACACGTTCAACACCTGGGAACCCAACACCAACAATCGACGAAAAATTCGATTCTACGAAGTCCCCGGCGAGGCAAATTCATACATCTTCGCTACCGAAGACTTTGAACAGGCATACGACAGCAACGACATCGTCGGCATCATCCGAAACGTGCAGATCAGCCCGAGCGGGCCCGAACTGGGATACGAGAATCTCGATGGCGCTCCCTTCGCCGACCGACTCGTCTTCAACCGAATTCGCGAGCTCGATCAGGATCTTCCCAACGAAGTCCACGACATCTCGACGCTTCGTGTCATCAACACTGGAACATCCGCGTTGAACGTCACCAACGTCAGCATTTCAAACGGCGACTTTCAGATCAACAGCGGCGGGGGCAGCTTCAGCCTCTCGCCCGGCCAGACACGAAACATCGTCGTGCAGTTCATCTACAACCGCTCCGGCCTGGGTAATGAAATTCGAACCGCAGACCTTACGCTTGATAACAACGACAGCAACGAAGGATCGAAGGTCATAAGACTGGCTGGCCTCTGGCAGTCGTTCTCCGAAGATGCGCCGGGCAACGGCACTCAAGAGCCAACAGCACAGACCATTATCGACACCTTCGGATACAACATCGACACCGGAGATGTGACGGCGAATCAGGGCAACTTGATCAAGGACGGCGAGGAAGTGCTCAGCCCATTCTTCCTCCGCGCCGACGCCGGGCGAGATGTCACTGTTCGGCAAATCGCCGCTTTCCATCAACAAGGCACCAGCAATGCGGCCACTCTTCGCTACTACACGCCCGACCAACTCACCGGCAGCGATCTGCAAAACTTTAACCGCCTTTTCCGACACCGCGCCGAGCAGGGGCAGTCCTTTTTTCCCGCCCTCGATAACAACCAGAACAACCCCGCCCAGGCCACCTTCAATCCCGGCAACATCAATCAGCAGTTCGGCTTCCGTATCGACAGTCATTGGTCCGACCCGCAACGCACGCGAAACGAGAACTTCGGCGCCGACGGTCGACCCGACGGCGGTCATGCCGTCCGAGCTTTCGCAGCTAAAGACCCCAGCGGCAACATCATTCCCGACACCTACATCATCCTCCAAGATTACACCGGCCTGACCTTCAGCAACTACGACTATCAGGACAACATCTACATCATCAGCAACGTCAAGCCCGCCAGCGCGCCCACTGCGCCAGTATCCATCAGCGCCACGAATCTGAGCGAGGCAATCCTGGTCAACTGGCCAGACAACACGGAAGGAAACCTGGGCGGCTATCGCGTGCAACGCGCCACCGATTCAAACGGGCCTTTTGTTGATGTGCGATCAGACCTGTTGCAAAGCTCACAGTTCACCGACACCGCCGTCGCCGGCGGTCAGCAATATTTCTACCGCGTCTTCTCCGTCGATTACCACGGCACGAGCAGCTCCTTTACAACCACCTCCATCACGCGCAACGCTGACTCCACCGCGCCTTCGCAACCCGCGGGCCTCTCCAGCACGGCTGGTTCCGGCGGCATCTTGCTCAACTGGAACGACAACACGGAAAATGATTTCGCGGGATACAACGTCTACCGATCCACAAGCTCTAACGGTTCGTTCAGCATTCTCAACAGCGGGCCGCTCAGCAGCAGCGCCTTTGAAGACACCACCGCGCCGCAGGGCGTCGTCTCCTTTTACCGCGTCAGTGCCGTCGACTTCACGGGCAACGAATCCGTCTTCGCCACGACCAGCGCCACTCGCCCCGCGAGCAACATCCCCGGCGCGCCCACTGGCGTCGCGATATCGTTTAGTTCAGGTGCACGCATCGTTTGGAACGATGCCTCGACCACCGAATCCAGCTTCCAGATCGAACGTCAGATCATCGGACAAATCAATTGGACTCGCCTCATCAATTCGCCGGCCAACTCAGAGCTGTTCACCGACCGCTCCGCCGCGGCAGGGGCATCCTACACGTACCGAATCCGCGCCAGCAGTGCTGCGGGCAACAGCGCCTGGGTTCGAAGCAACTTCACAGTCCCCAGTGCGGATAGCTTTACATCTCGCATTATCGGGAACCCGACACCCGTCGGCAGTTCCGCCGTCGTCACCTCTAACCGCGCCTACAACCTCTCCAGCGGCGGAGACGTCGCGGGCACGAGCGACAGCTTCCGATTCATCTCCAGGTCCTACACCGGCAACTTCGACGTGAAGGTCACCGTGCAAAGCATCACAGGCCCGCGCGATACCAGCTTTGCCGGCCTCATGATCAGGTCGGGAACCAACGCCAACAGCGCCAACTTATTCATTCGCAACACCACATCGGCGGGTCTGCGTGTCACCGAGCGGACAACCACGGGCGGCTCTACCAGCACACCCGCAAGCCTTAATGCGGCCACATTCACGGCATTCAGACTCCGGCTTCGCCGCGTCGGTTCGACTCTCACCGCATCGTACTGGAACACCGACATCAACAACTGGAGCATCCTCCGCACCACCACTGCCAACTTCGGCTCGACCGTTCAAGTCGGCATGGCGGTCGCGGCACGCGCAACCAACTCCGCCGCCACAGCACAGTTTCGCGATCTGACAACGTCGTAAAAGTCAAGCTACCGAAACAGCCTGCCCAGGTCCGACCAAATCAGCGGCATGTTGTCGTTTCGCACCAGACCAAGCTGCGCCATATTCCGCGTCTCGCCATTCGTGGGATCTACCAGAGCGCCGCTTTGATTCGTTCTACGATACTCCCCTTCCCAAGACTTTACTCTGGTTGCTGCATGTGGATTGTTGAGCGGTTTCTCGATCCGTTTAAGATCCGTGATCAGTTCGACGTGTGAATCGACGAACATGATGTTCGCCCCTTTGTTGTGTCGCAAGCCGGGGTTGGGCTCACTTAGGCGATTCACTTCCATCAAAAAACCAGTGCTCTCAGTCTGGTTGTTGACGTTGGGAACCATGTCGAGCGAAACGCCATCGCCGATCATGACGAAGCGTTCGGGCTGCTTAACGTCGTAGAGCCGCGCGAAGCCGTTGGTCGTATTCGTGCCGGAAAAAGGATTGCGGTAGACGGGCAGATTATTACGGCGAAGGTTCGCGTTCATTTTCAAATATCGCGCAGCCTCTACGATCGGATCTTGAGCGCCTTCGGTTTTTGCATCACCAAGATCGGTCCAGAATGAACATTGCTTGTAACGCATGTACGATCGATCTTGCGCGACGCCGGTCGCATCTTTTCGTCCCTGGATCGCCTTCAAATATTTGTCGACGGCATTGAACCACAACGCGGACTCACCGAAACTTGTGGAAGGAAATGGAAGCGTGCTGTCGCTGTCGGTCGTGTACATTGTGACTGCGATGCCGAGCTGCCTGAGGTTGCTCTGGCAGGTAATAGTTCGAGCCGATTGCCTGACCTTGCTCAACACGGGAATCAAAATTCCCATGAGCACCGCGATTACTCCGATGACGATCAGGAGTTCGGTAAGCGTGAACGCCGCGAGTCGGTAAGGTTTCGTTTGTTTCATGATGACAACCAGGTGATCTCTGATCGCACCCGGATTCGACATGTTTCGCAACTAATTCTCAAAATCCTAACAATTGCCCGCAATTAATCTCACGCGGCCTAGTGCCCGCTTTCGCACGCGTCCAGATATCGCCTGACCGCACTGAACATGCCGTATTCGATGGCGTCGGCAATAAGAGCGTGGCCGATGGACACCTCAAGCACGCCCGGAACGCCGAGAAGAAATTGCGAGAGGTTGAACAGATTCAGATCGTGACCCGCGTTCACGCCCATGCCGCAGATTTGCGCGTGACCCGCCGCGGTCGCGAAGCTGTCGATGATCGAGCGGTCGCCGCGTGCGTAACTTGAGGCATAAGGCTCGGTGTAGAGTTCCACACGGTCCACGCCGATCGCCCGTGCGAGCTCGAACTCCGTGCTGTCGTGGTCCATGAACAAACTCACACGCACGCCCGCGCCGTGCAGCCTTGATACGACCTCGCTAAGCCTGTCCTTGTTTTGCTTCACACGCCAGCCGTGGTCGCTGGTCTTTTGCGCCAGCGCGTCCGGCACGAGCGTGGCCTGATGCGGAACAACCCTGCACACCTGCTCGATGAAATGCCCGTGAAACGGGTTTCCTTCCATATTGAACTCGGCCGTTGGAAACTCGCGCACGAGCTCCCAAAGCGGATCAATATCGCTCGTGCGGATATGCCGCTGGTCGGGGCGCGGGTGAATCGTGATGCCCTGTGCGCCCGCATCGAGCGCGACGCGCGACAGCCGTCGCAGGTCAGGAATGTTGTTGTCCCTGGTGTTGCGAAGGGTCGCGATTTTATTGACGTTGACCGAGAGGCGAGTCATATGAATTAGAATTGTAGGAGCGAACCATCAGTCGTGTCGCGTCATCGATTCTGGAATTTGCCGCAGCTCGCCGTTCTCGTCGACGCAGCCTATGGTGGTCGAGCCCGTCGCCAGCAGCGTCTCGCCGCGTTTTAGTTCGTATTCGTGGTCGATTCGCACGTGCGTCTGGCGGACTGCTTTTGTGGTAAGCGTGAGCTCGTCGTCAAACCTTGCCGGCTTGCGAAAGCGAATCTCCGCCTTCACGACGACGAAAAACACTTTCTGCTTTTCCAGTTCCGCGTAACTCATTCCCACGCTTCGAAGCAACTCGATTCGGCCCAGCTCAAAGTACTGCAGATACACGCTGTGGTGCAGATAGCCCATCGGGTCGGCCTCGAAATACCGCACACGGATCGGCATCGCGAAGGACGACTCAGCTTCAGAGGATAAAGATATTTCAGCCATGGATAGATGTTGTAACGACAGACGCACGCGGAGCCAGTCCGCGTGCGTCTACATTATTTTTGCCCACGAAGAGGCTTCATTATGTGAGCAACCAACCTCAGGCGTTGCCGTCTTTCTTGGCGATGTGAAGCAGCAAGTCGATCACACGGTTGCTGTAGCCCCACTCGTTATCATACCAGCTTACGAGTTTGAAGAACCGCTTTTCGCCCGGCAGATTGTTCTGCAAAGTTGCGAGGCTGTCGTAGATGCTGCTTCGGCTGTCGTGGATGAAATCGCTCGAAACGACTTCTTCGTTCGAATAGCCCAGCAAGCCGCTGAGGTACGTCTCGCTGGCCGCCTTCAGGGCCTTGTCGATTTCCTCGATGGAGGTATCGCGCGCAGCGCGGAAGGTGAGATCGACGACCGACACGTCTGCGACAGGCACGCGAAACGACATGCCAGTGAGCTTGCCCTTGATCGCGGGGAGAACTTCACCCAGGGCCTTGGCGGCGCCGGTGCTGGATGGGATGACGTTGATCGCCGCCGCTCGTCCGCCGCGCCAGTCTTTCTTGCTCGGGCCGTCGACGGTCTTCTGCGTCGCGGTGTAGGCGTGAATCGTGGTCATCAGGCCCGTTTCAATGCCGATTCCTGACTTCAATAGCACGTGCACCAGCGGCGCGAGGCAGTTGGTCGTACACGAAGCATTGGAAACGATGTGGTGCTTGGAAGAGTCGTACTCTTCCTGATTGACGCCCATGAGCAGCGTCTTCACGTCGCCCTTGGCGGGTGCGGAAATGATCACCTTCTTGGCTCCGGCTGCGATATGACCGGCCGCCTTGTCAGCGTCGGTGAACAAGCCAGTGCTTTCGATCACATAATCACAGCCCAGTTCCTTCCACGGCAGATCCTTCGGCTCGCGCGTCGCCATGACACACTTCACCTTGTCGCCGTTGACGACCAGCGTGTCAGCCTCGGCGAGTTCGGGCTTGCTCTTTTCAGTTTTGACATCGTGCTTGAATCGGCCGTGGACGGAATCGTACTTGAGCTGATAAGCGAAATAGTCCGCGTCGGTGCTCATATCAACGACCGCGACGACGTCGATGTGCTTTCCGAGAAGACCCTTGTCGCACAAGGCCTGGAAAACCAGACGACCGATTCGACCGAACCCGTTGATGCCCACTTTAATCTTGGCCATGATGCTGAACTTTCAGGCGGTTGCCTTTGTAGATGAAGAAACTGGAGTCGCCATTTCACGCCGCATGACGCGAAGAAACGACCGCCAGCGAACGTATAGTATCGGCGTGCGGTGTCAAGCGGGAATTGCCGCCGACAGCAACCAGCCGACAGTGCCTCACGCGAGTCACGCGCTCGGATCAGTCGTCCGCAATGATGCCGCTAAACTCCCGCCGGGCCGAACGACGCGATGATCGCTCTGGCGAAGTCCGACGTGCTGGCGGTCCCTCCCAAGTCCCTGGTCAGCGTCTTGCCCTCGGAAAGCACGCGATCGTAAGCCGAGCGAATCACCTTCGCCGCCGGCCTCTCGCCGATGTGGTTGAGCATCATCACCCCGCTCATGATGCACGCCAGCGGATTGGCGATTCCCTTGCCCGCGATGTCCGGCGCGCTCCCGTGCACCGCCTCGAACACCGACACGTCCGTGCCGATGTTACTGCCGGGCACAACTCCCAGCCCGCCAACGAGTCCCGCGCAAAGATCGCTGATCAAGTCGCCGTATAGGTTCTCCATCAGCAGCACATCGAACTTCGTCGGGTCCGTCACCAGCTTCATGCAGCCCGCGTCGATGATGATTTCCTCGTACTCGATTTCTGGATAAGACGCATCGCGAATTCGCCGGGCGGTGTTGATGAACAGCCCGTCGGTCAGCTTCATGATGTTCGCCTTGTGGAACACCGACACCTTCTTTCGGCCGCGCTGCCTGCAATATTCGAACGCGTATTTCGCGATTCGTTCACACGCCACCAGCGTCGCGACTTTCATGCTCGTCACCACGCCCGGCGCTACTTCGAGCTCTAGCCCCGAGTAAAGCCCTTCGGTGTTTTCTCTGACGATCACGAGGTCGACGTTTTCAAATCTCGTCTTCACGCCCGGCAAGTTTCGAACGGGCCGAATCGCGGCGTACAGATTCAGCTTCTTACGCAGCTGCACGTTCACGCTGGTGAACCCTTTGCCGATAGGCGTCGTGACTGGCCCCTTCAGTGCGACCTTGTGCCTGGCGATCGCGTCGGTGGTGATCGCGGGCAAAACGTTATCGTGCCCCTGCTCGACGGCCGTCGCGCCAGCCGGCACTTCGATCCACTTGATCGACCCGCCCGTGTGCTCGACGGCCGCATTAATCACGCCCTGTGCCGCGTGCGTCACTTCGGGCCCGATTCCATCTCCCGGCAGCAAAACGATCGTGTGATGAGCCATATTTTTTCTTATACCCGACCGGCCCGGCCACGCGAAGCTTCGAAATGTGTTAAGTCACGACCCTTTCGCGTCGAAGTTCTATGTGTCCGTCTCTGCCCCATGTCACAGCGATCTGATTCAATTTCGATCCTCTTATTGGACGACGACCGCGGATCGGCCCGTGCGACGATCGCCGCCCTCTCGCGCCTCGGTTTCGCTGGCCAATCGTGCGACAGCGCAGACGCCCTTTTCACGCAGCTCAGCACTTCACCCGCCCGCCTCGTGCTGGCGGAAACGAATAATCCGGGATTGTCGCAAAGCGAATTCCTTCGCAAGCTCAAGGCCGATCACCCGGCCGTGCTGTGCGTCGTGCTGACCGCGTTCGGCAGCATTGAAGGCGCAGTTGAAGCGACACGGCTCGGCGCAGTCGATTACGTCACCAAGCCGCTCAGCGACGACGAGCTTCGCGTCGTCATCGAGAAGGCACTCCGTCAGCAGGCACTGGTCGCGGAGAACCGCGCACTGCACGGCCAGCTCGAATCGCGGTTCGGTTTCGAGGCGGTTCTGGGCCGCGACGAGTCCATGCAGAAAGTGTTCGATCTCGCGCAGGCCGTCGCAGAGACGCGCTCGAACGTCCTCATCGTCGGCGAGAGCGGCGTGGGCAAATCGCTGCTGGCCCGTGCGATTCATCGCAGGTCGCAGCGGCGTGAAAAAACATTCGTCGAGCTCAGCTGCGGCGCGCTCCCAGAATCCCTCCTCGAAAGCGAACTCTTCGGCCACGTGAAAGGCGCGTTCACCGGCGCGATCGCCGACAAACAGGGCAGGTTCGTCCTTGCCGAGGGCGGCACGCTTTTTCTCGACGAGATCAACTCCGCGACGCTGGGCATGCAGGTGAAACTTCTGCGTGTGCTGCAGGAGCGCGTGTTCGAACCCGTCGGCAGTGACAAGACCAGGCAGGCCGACGTCAGGTGCATTCTCGCAACGAACGTCGAGCTCGAGCCGCTGGTGGAGCAGCAAAAATTTCGCCAGGATTTGTATTACCGCATCAACGTTCTGACGATCCGGATTCCGCCCCTGCGTGATCGTCCGGGCGATGTGCCGATGCTCGTCGAACGCTTCGTGCGACGCGCAAAAGAACAGACCGGCAGGGAAATCGTCGGCGTGTCGGATGAGGCGATGTCGATGCTGGTGAAGTACCGCTGGCCGGGAAATGTGCGCGAGCTTGAGAACGCGATCGAGCGAGCCGCGATCGTGTCGCGTCGGCCGACGATCGACGCGGCGGATTTGCCCGATGCGGTTCGCAATCTGAACGGGCTCACGCATTCGCATGCTGCCGAGAACGCTTCTCAGAATCTTCAACTCGCCAGTGGTTTCGAAGACCTCAAGCCCGACACACTCGCCCACGCGCTCGAAGGACCCGAACGCCGCATCATTCAGGCGGCGCTTGATCGTAACGCATGGAGCAGGCAAAAGGCGTCGAGCGAACTGGGCATCGACCGCACGACGCTCTACAAGAAGATGGTGAAGTTCGGCCTGCTGGGCCGTGAAGTGGCGTAGCGCAGAGCGCCGCGAGAGTTGTTGTGGACGACTTGTCGCTCGCGACAGAGGTTTGCCAAAGTCATTCCGATTTGCGTATGGTCGTCGCAATGGGATTCGATTCAGGAGCCGTGTCATTTCACCGCCTGGCCGTTGCGGGCGATTCGCCGACCATCGTTGACGATGCGTTGATCGATAAATTTCGCGCAGAAGCACTGACCGACGATCAGCTCGGCGCGTATGTCGAAATCGCCTACGGCTGGTGCGGCGGCAGGCACGTGCTCGATGAAGAGTTCCACGTCGGGCATAACGTTTACGCCGACAGCGTCGTCACCGGCGTGCGCCTGGACACGAACAAGGTGCCGCCCGAGATCAAGCGCGCCTACAAAATGCAGGAAGAACAAACCGCCTCGAAGACCAACCCCAGCGGCTTCGCCAGCAAACAGCAAAAGCGACTGGCCAAGGACTCCGCATCCAAGCGAATCGAAGAGGATCTTCGCACCGGCAAATTCCGTCGCAGCAAAATGTCGGCCGTGCTTTGGGATGTCCTGCACTTCACGCTCTACGCGGGCGGATCGTCGAAGCAGCGCGAGCAACTCGTCGAACTTTTCGAGCGTAGCCTCGACCTGAAACTCATCCCGCTCAGTTCGGGCTCGATCGCCATGCGAAGCCTCGAAGACGCCGGCAAACGACGCGACTACGAAGACCTCGTGCCCACGCGCTTTGCAATCGGGCCGGGCGGTGAGCAGCAGACCGCCGACTATCCGTGGACGGCAAAGGGAGATGCGGACAAGGATTTTCTTGGCAGCGAATTTCTCGTCTGGCTCTGGCACAAGACGGCCACAAGTGACAGCGCGATTGACACCGAGGAAGGCGTCGTCACCGTGATGTTTACGCAGGTGATCGATCTTGATTGTTGCTTCGGCGCGACCGGCCGCGATGTGCTTCGCAACGAAGGGCCGACGTCGATGATCGAAGCGACCGAGGCACTGCGCACGGGCAAAGTGCCCAGGCGCGCGGGCCTGACGTTCGAACACGCGGGCTCGATTTTTCAATTCAATTTCGACGCGGCGAGCTTTGGCGTCAGCGGCCTGAAACTTCCAGACGTCGAAGAAGCAGACAGCCCGCGAGTCGTTTTCGAAGAGCGCGTCGGCATGATCCGGCTGTTCATGACGCTGCTGGATTCGCTGTACGAAGTGTTCCTGCAACACCGCGTCGGCAGTAAAGCGACCGGGCCGTGGGAAGCCACCGCTTCGGCGATCCGTGCGTGGATCGCGAAATCTTCCAAAGCCCGCGCGGCGTGAGGCCTCATTGCTCTGCATTATTCATTGATCCTTTCCCGGATATGCGGCCGCGGCGACGTCCGTGATTCCAAGCTGAATCCACGCCGCCCTGACGGCCTGTTGCCGAGCTGGCTTATCAAGGTGCGGGTCAATCACGACCGCAATGGGTTTGAGATTCAGCAGGCGACTCGCCGCACGCTCTCGCAAATCTTCATCGCGGCTCATCATTGCATCGAGAAGAAACTCGGGATTGTCGCGAATTTCCGCAGCCGCCTCGTTCTCAATCACGATCGAATCCGCCAGCAATTCTTCGACCACGGTCTGCTGTTCAAGCGACAAGGTCGTGAGATCAAGTCGCGACATTGCAGTCTTGCCAGATTCGCCCAGAGCCTTCAGCGCATCGCGCGCATCAGCCCGAACCTGCGGCGACGCGTCGTCGAGCGATGCGACAAGTTTTGCGACTTTCTCCCGCAGAGCGGCGGATTGCGCGTCGTCGATCGTAAGCACGCGCCACGCGAATTTTTCCCCGCCCCACAGCAAAAGCGGCTCGCCCGCACGTGTGAACATCTCTCGCAACCACGGACGAACGTCCTGCCCGTGATCGCGAATCAGATCGAGAAAGCTCGGCTCAGAAAGGCGAAGCTGCTGCAGCGTTTCGACCCGCCCGTCCGGAAGTTCCTTCGAAAGCTGAATCGAAAACGAAACCTCGTCCGGCATGTCGAATCGGCGGTTCTGCACGACAGACATGTTGAGCGTCACGCCGTCGCTGACACTGCTGATTCCGACCTGCACGTGCATCGGCAGCGAAGACAAATGCGTATTGATCTGCGTCGATGGCGCGCGATATTCCCAGTGGGCAATCGTTTGTGATTCCTGCCCGTGCCCGAGCACCATCCGATTCGCCGTGCACATGCCCGGCCAATCCGAAAGCGGATTTGCGGTCGATTCGAGCTTTGGCATTTCCTTCGCGAAGGCGAGGGTCAAAAAACCGTCGGCCTCGCCTAGCCTTACCAAGTCTGACAGCGTTCCTACCGGCATCTGCTTCGCAGCGGCATAGATCCGCTGTTGCTCGGCTCGCATCGCCTGAAGATCGGGCGTGAGCTCGACAGATTCTGATGTGGGCTGCGGCGCGGGCGCAGGCGTTTGCCCAGCAGAGCTGACGCCCATTGGCGGCAGCAAAGCGATGAGACCAAAGCCTGCGAGCAACATGAATCGTCTGGACATCTTGGTTGATGTTATGCGCGCACGATGCGAATGGTTGCCAAAATTGATGACGCTGATCACGCGACCGCGGCGAGCCTCATTCTTGGCGACACTCTTCGCGACGATGCGATCATTCGGTTCAGATGCGTTTTCCATTCCCTGGAGATCAAATCGAAAATCTCCTGTGCCGTCGATTCGACCGACGCGAATTTACTGACGCGAGATCGAAGCAGTGAGACTTCCTTCCAGCGAAGCGTCGGGTCGCGCGACAGCTTCGAGGCATATGCGATATAGTCGGCCGAGCTGTCGATCTGCCGATCCTTGCCGGCAATATCCGCCAGCACTCGGCCAGACTCACACTGACGGCTCGTCATCGCGCAGATCGGCACAGACATCGCCATCGCCGCCAGCACGCCCGTGGGCTCGGGCGAGGGAAAGCCCGCGAGATAAACATCCGCGCCACGCATGATCGAGTCGTGCTGCTTCGAATCGGTACAGAGATAAACCCGCCTGAGTCCTTCGTCCTTCTGAATATCGATGCTGCGTGAAACGGTCGCGAACGTCTCGCGAATTTTTCCAACGGCAGAGGCATCGCACAAAACAGAAACCGCGGCCTGGGGATTATCGATCAAGATCGACCGAATCGTGCCGGCAAAACCAGTCGACATTCCCTGCCCCGCCGGGCCGCACGTCGACACCATCAGCACCGATTCGCCAGAAAGACCAAGCCGCGAGCGGTCGAGCGGCATCGCGTGTCTGGGCCCGACGCCCTGCGTCACGCAGCTCACGCGGCGGTCGGTCCATATGCCCGCAATGTTCTGATCGCTGAGGTCGATCGTGCGATGAATCGCGCTCGACACGATCGGGCTGTTCCTGCACAGCGAGATCTTGTAAGGCACATCGCACAGCGTCGCGGCCGTCATCGCAATCGCATCACTCATCGGCGCATCGATCAGCAACACGTCCGCCTGAATGTCATTGATCGCGGTGACCAGTTCGATCGTCTCCATCGCGGGTTTTTCGCCCGCCATCGCAAGCCGAACATCGACGCCCATCATGCCAAGACGATTGATGACAGCCGACCCGATGGATTCGCTTTCTTTGCGGCTCTTACAAAGTGCGGGCACGAGGCGATGCCGCTTCACGCGAGATTCGCTGGTGAACACGCCGCACAACACGCACGCATCATCGAGCTGAGACAGCGCGAGCAAAAGCTCGGCAGATTCAGAACCCTCACTCAGCCCGTTGGTCAGAAACGCGATCCGAATCGGCCGATCCGGTTCCTGAATGAACAAAGAGATCGCTCGCTCGCGTGCGGCATGAGCGGATGCGGCGCGGTCTCTCAGCAGCGTCGTCGCCATTCGCTCGGCGATGACATTCGCCAGCGATTCGACCTCCGTGCGGTGCCCCGCGCGGATCATGACGTCGCGGTGAAGCGTCCACGCCGCCGCGAGTGCTTCAGTCCACGCGGACATGGCCGTGTTCATTTTTCCGGCCTGCGCCTGTGCCCGTGCGAACTGAAACACCGCTCGCGGCGAATCCTTTAGACCTCTGGCACGATCGCCATCGACGAATAATTTCACCGCCCGTGCGTCGGAATGACCGCTTTGCAGCATGGCGCGTCTCCTTTGAGCGTGTTGCTTATTGTCATCCATGAATGCTTCCACACGTTAAGTATCGGACGTTGACCACTCGATTCATCAATGCCCACTTGTTTCGCATTGACACCTGGTTCTACACTTTGCCAATGACCCCCGCTTCCCCACGCTTTGGCAATTGCGGCCCGATCGACTACCTCTCTAAAGTGCTCGAGGCCGGATTCTCACACCTCGAAATCGGCATCGTCGCCACGCTCAAGCCGCACGACGCGGACTTCGACAAGTCCTCCCTTCCCGCGATTTCGCCCGGCACGATCACCACCGCCAACATGATGCTGCCCGGCGAAATCGCCGTCGTCGGCCCGGCGGTTGATGAGGCGAAAATCCTCGCGTACGCGGCCGTCATGTTCAGTCGAGCACAGCGCTTTGGCGTGCGGACCA
>JBBQKP010000032.1:0-23098 GCA_038326995.1 Tepidisphaerales bacterium | reverse complement strand
CAGAATCGATAAACGGGTCCCGCACATCAGCCAGCTGGTCAGTCAGCCGGTCAATCAGTCAGTCAGTCGGTCGCACGTTCGCGATCGGAAACGGAAAGTCACGGATGACACGTTCAAACAGAAAAACCTCGTTCAGTCGTTTTGCCGTAGCCTCCGCCTCGATCTGGGTTGGCCTTTACATCAGCACCCAAAGCGGGTGTGTGAAGCCGAGCGACTCAAGACCACTGCCGCCCCCACAAACTCAGTCTCCAGTTCGCTTTCCCACGACGAACACGACCGTCACTCGATCACTGCCGATCCTGCTGCAGCCCGACTTGCGGCCTGTCGTTCAGGGCGAGTTGCCGCTGGTTTATCTAGTGGAATCGGCCGGGGAAATTCGCGTCACAGACGTCCTGGCAGGACAGGATCTGGGCGTATTCTCGGTGCGAAGCGGGCAGATCGTTCGCGTCAGCACGACGGGCGTTGTGATCGGCACGACGCGAGTCGTCGACGGACCGTTGGCCGGAGACAATCAGCCGGGTGTATTCGCCATCACCGTCGTCCCGCCGATCACGAATCCGACCGCCACGCAGGAACGCATCAACACGCCCGTGACCCAAGAGCCAAACACTGTAGAAATCAAATAGTCGAGATCAAATAGCCGAGATCAAATAGCCGAAATCCACCAGTTCAAATTCAATCATTCCCACGCGCGCCCGGGCAAAGTACTGCCAAGGCCAACACGTTTCGCCGCCACCCAAAAAGGAGTCCGCACATCATGAAAATCACCCGCCACTTCACCCGCGAAGGCCAGGACGTTTACGGCCAGATCGAATGGACCCGCCGCACGAGTCGCATCGGCAATCCCGACGGCTCGACCGTATTCGAAATGAAAGACGCCGAGATTCCGTCTTCCTGGTCGCAGCTCGCCACCGACATCATGGTCAGCAAGTATTTCCGCAAAGCGGGCGTGCCCCAGTTCGACGCCCAGGGAAAGCAGCTCTTCGATAGCAAAGACAACGCGATCCTCGGCCCGGAAAAATCTGCACGGCAAGTCATCCACCGCCTCGCAGGTTGCTGGCGCAATTGGGGCGAGCGTCACAACTACTTCGACACCGCGGCCGACGCACAGGCGTTTTACGACGAGCTTGCCTACATGCTGCTCAATCAGATGGTCGCCCCCAACAGCCCGCAGTGGTTCAACACGGGCTTGAATTTCGCCTACGACATCACCGGCCCAGCGCAAGGCCATTTCTACTGCGACCCAGTCACCGGCGAATTGAAAAAATCCTCCAACGCCTACGAACACCCGCAGCCTCACGCGTGCTTCATCCAGTCCGTCAGCGACGATCTGGTCAATGAGGGCGGCATCATGGACCTTTGGGTTCGCGAAGCACGGCTCTTCAAATACGGCTCGGGCACGGGCTCGAACTTCAGCAAAGTGCGCGGCGACGATGAACCTTTGTCGGGCGGAGGAAAATCCTCGGGACTCATGTCCTTCCTCAAGATCGGCGATCGCGCCGCGGCCGCGATCAAATCAGGCGGCACAACACGCCGCGCCGCCAAGATGGTCTGCCTCGATCTCGATCACCCCGATATCGAACAATTCGTCAACTGGAAAGTCCGCGAAGAACTTAAGGTCTCCGCAATGGTCGAGGGCATGAAAGTTTTGCCCAAGGACCAGCAGGAACTCGCCAAGAAGATGAAGCTCAAGCTCGATTTCGACTTTAACGGTGAGAGCTACACCACCGTCAGCGGACAAAACTCCAACAACTCCGTCCGCATTCCCAACAGCTTCTTCAAGGCCGTCGAGTCGGGCGGCGAGTGGTCGCTGATTCGCCGAACCGATGGCAAGGTCCACAGGAAGATCAACGCGCGTGATCTTTGGGATCAGATCGCCTTCGCAGCATGGCGCTGCGCCGATCCGGGCGTTCAGTACGACACCACGATCAACGAGTGGCACACCTGCCCCGCCGACGGCCGCATCAACGCGTCCAATCCGTGCGTCACGGGCGACACACGCGTGCTCACGCCGGGCGGAATCTGGCGACGCATCGACTCCATGATCCACATCCCCTCCAGGCTCATCACCAACACCGACAAGCAGACCATCGGCCTGACCGACGGCAGCTACCAGACCGGCACGAAGGAAGTGTTTCAGCTCACCACAACCAGCGGCTACTCCGTCAAACTCACGGCCGACCATAAGGTGCTCTCACTCGGCAAAGGTCAGACAACAGATAGCTGGGTCGAGGCACGACACCTCACCCCGGGCGACCGCGTGAAACTCGTCAGCCAGCCCGCATGCGTTCACGAAGTCGGCGAGCCCTACGAGCCGCGACTCTTCCAACTCGCCGGCCTTCTGCTCTCACAGGCCAACGGCTCACTCACCGAGCTTCGCCTGGATCGCGTTCTGAAATCCCCGGCCCAGATCGAATCGTTCGTCGATTACGCCACCGAAAACTGGAGCAAAGACAGCTTCGCCAGTGAGTCTTATGACGCATCTCCAGCCAATCACGACGGCGGCGTCGCGACGCGTACGCTCACCAATCGTCGCCTGATTTCCCGCATCAATCCGTTCATTCGCGTGAAGCTCGACGGCTCCTATCGTCTCTCGGACGAGGCCTTCACCAGCGGCCTGGCCGCGCAGAAGCACCTGCTCAAAGCGCTCTTCACCGCCGACGCCGACGTCGAAGACAACAGCGTGGTCCTGCGAACTTCGAACAGTGAACTTCTCGAAGACGTGCAGGTTATTCTGCTGGGCTTTGGCGTGATGAGTGTACGTCAGCAGAATTCGCTCACGATCGCCGACGGCTCGCTCGGCCGCTTCGCGCAGCACATCGCGTTCATGTCCGACGACATCACCACATCTGATTTAACATCTGATTCAACATCTGATTCAACATCTGATTCAACATCTGATTTATCGCCGGCGACCAAGCTCGATCGCCTCAATTCGGCCGTGCAGGCGATGCAGGTCAACTCTTCGAGCGACATCAACACAGGAAGAAACACTGACGCCGTCGCTTCGCTCGTCTCCATCGGCATCAAGCCCGTCTTCGATCTCACCGAACCCGCCACAAGCAGCTTCGTCGCCAACGGCATCACCGTGCACAACTGCTCGGAATACATGTTCCTCGACGACACCGCCTGCAATCTCGCATCGCTCAACGTCCTGCACTTCTTCGACGGCGAAACCCGAACCTTCGACACCAACGCCTACAAGCACGGCGTGCGCCTCTGGACCATCGTCCTGGAAATCTCCGTGCTCATGGCCAGCTTCCCCAGCGAAGCCATCGCACTGCGCAGCTATAAGTTCCGCACGCTGGGGCTGGGCTATGCCAACCTCGGCGCGATGCTCATGCAGGCGGGCATTCCGTACGACAGCGATAAGGGCCGCGCCGTGTGCGCCGCGCTTTCGTCCATCCTGACTGGCGAGAGCTACGCCACCAGCGCGGAAATGGCCAGTGAGCTCGGCGCATTCGCGGGCTACCAAACCAATCGCGACAACATGCTTCGGGTCATCCGCAACCACCGGCGCGGCGCGTACGACGTCGACCACAACGCCGTCGGCAAGCAGATCGCCGGCGGGTTCGAAGAGATCGCCATCAAGCCCGTCGGCATCGACGCGTCACAATTCTCCGACGCTGATAAACTCGCCTCAGTCGAACTTCTTCAGGCCAGCCGCGAGTGCTGGGACCGCGCCCTCGCACAGGGCGAGCAGCACGGCTTCCGCAACGCGCAGACCACCGTCATCGCGCCCACCGGCACGATCGGCCTGCTCATGGATTGCGACACCACCGGCGTCGAACCCGACTTCGCTCTCGTCAAATTCAAAAAACTCGCGGGCGGTGGTTACTTCAAAATCGCCAACCAGTCCCTCAAGCCCGCTCTGGTCAACCTCGGTTATTCCCCCGAGCAAATCACCGACATCCTTCGCTACGTCATGGGAACGCTTTCTCTCGAAGGCTCGCCCCACATCAACCGTGCGAGCCTGAAGGCCCGCGGCTTCACCGACGCCGAGCTCAAGAAAGTCGAGGACTCACTCCCCGCGATGTTCGAGCTGCAATTCGCGTTCAGCCCCTGGTCGCTCGGCAAGGAATTTTTCGACCGCATGCACATTCCTGAAAGTGTGTGGCAAGCACCGGGCTTCAACCTGCTGAAGAAAATCGGCTTCAAGAAGAAGCAGATCGAAGAAGCGGGCGACGTCATCTGCGGCTGCGGCACGATCGAGAACGCGCCGCACCTTCGCAAGGAGCATTACCCCGTCTTCGATTGCGCCAACAAGTGCGGCCGCCACGGCAAGCGGTACATCGCCGCCGAAGGCCACATCCGCATGATGGCCGCCGCTCAGCCGTTCATCAGCGGCGCAATCTCCAAGACCATCAACCTCCCCAACGAGGCCACGCTCGATGAGATCAAGCAGTCGTACCAGCTTTCGTGGGAGCTGGGCCTCAAAGCCAACGCGCTCTACCGCGACGGCAGCAAGATGAGCCAGCCGCTCAACATCAAGAGCGACGACGAGATCGAAGACGACGACAACGAAGGGTACGGGGACGAAAACATCGCCGCCGCGAAGGACGAAGTCGTCGCCCTGGTGACCGAGGCCGCGACGTCGTTCAGCTCTGCAACAGCGGGCAATGTCGAACCGCTCACGCCCGAGCACACGCGTGTCATCGAGCGTATCGTCGAACGCGTCGTCGAACGACCGCTTCGCCGCCGCCTGCCCGACACCCGCAACGCCATCACCCATAAGTTCGACGTCGGCGGGCACGAAGGGTACATCACCACCGGCCTGTACCCCGACGGCTCGCCCGGCGAGGTCTTCATCACCATGGCCAAGGAAGGCTCCACCATCGGCGGCCTGATGGACACCATCGCCACCCTCGTCTCCGTCGCGCTTCAGTACGGCGTGCCCGTCGATTCACTCGTCCGCAAGTTCGAGCACGTCCGCTTCGAACCCAACGGCATGACCCGAAACAGCGACATCCCCTTCGCCAAATCTCTGGTCGATTACATCTTCCGATGGATGGCCATGGAATTCGTCGAAGGCTATCGCGCCGTCAACGCGCCAGATCGAACAGGTGGACGAAGTGGCGACCGAACAAACGGCGATCGATCCGCCATGCCGTTGAAGGAGTCGAGCGACACCGATGGAACCAGTGACGACGCTGGCGACATCGAGCCATCCGCCATCACCGCCGCACCCAAACGCAGCATCAATGATGCTCCTCTGTTCGAATCAGCCAAGGCCGCCGACAAAAAGTCCTTCCGCATCGGCTCCGATGTGATCCGCTCTGGAATAGTCGACTCACTCAGCCAGCAGACCGGCAAGCTTCAGTCCGACGCCCCCGCCTGCACCACGTGCGGCTCCATCACCGTCCGCAGCGGCACGTGCTACAAGTGCCTCAACTGCGGCGCATCGCTCGGCTGCTCGTAAGGTCACAATATCACCCACCAATTAATTCTCCGCCCACGCATCACCCGATGCGTGGGCGGTTTTTAATTAGACTGCCACAACTTCCCCGGCCCGTCGCAGTTCTCCCCGCGCATCCCAAATTCCGGCCCGGCTGGCAAGCCATTTCCATGCAACTCATCGGCAGGGCGCGGTGCTTCGTCCGACCCGACGTGCGAATCACGCTTATCACTCGCGCCTTGTCGGGTCTGAAGTGCCCATCCTTCGTGTAGCCGCCAGATTGCTGGTGCTTCGAACGACGATGCGTGCACATCAAGCGCCAGCAAGCTGGCGGCTACACGGAGACATCGCGACTCGATCTCGATCCGACTCGCCGCCCGGTTCGTTCGCGACCCGCACCGTCACGCGCCCACTCTCGCGGGCGCTTCGTTTTGGTACTCCAGAGCGTGTCCAGGACGCACGACCAGCCGGCACACTTTGCGAGTACACAAAACGTGGAGCGATGCCGCTCTTGCATCAACAAATGCCGCTCTTGCGTCAACAAATGCCGCTCTTGCATCAACAAATGCCGCTGCTGCATCAACAAATGCCGCTCTTGCGTCAACAAATGCCGCTGCTGCGTCAACAAATGCCGCTCTTGCATCAACAAATGCCGCTCCGCGATCTCACGCAAGCTCGCTTTGTCACGCGTGCGTCCGCGAATTTTTCACGGCTGTGCTGACACCCGTTCTTTACTCGGACTCTCTTACATACGCATTGATCGAACGATCGGTAGACATGGAAAGTCTGAATGGTTTGCACGGAATAAGGGAGGCGTCGATAAAATTTTTTTCTTAAGCGGCGGTCGATTTGGTTCGAAATAAACGGTGGCAACTGACTGGTCGGATGATTAAAGTTTCTCGCCGTCTGTTCGGCGAGCCGGTCATGTGGGACCTGGAATTTTTTTTAGAGAGAGAGCCCTGTAGGGACCACAGTATTTTGCGGACCATTCATTGCCAGTCACCGCGAGCACGCAAAGGTCCGCAGCGCACTACGGGCCCTACGCTTTCGCGACTCATTTGAATCCTTCAACTCACGCTGGTTTTTTCGTTCGGCGTTTGCGGGGCGCTCGCTCGCCTTTTATTTTGATCTTGACCGGAGACGGCAAAATCTCGCGCAGCTCATCCCACACGGCTTCCTCGCCTCGCATCACGCGCACGCCCAGCGGGGACAGGCGAACGCGCGGCCTGGCGTTTTGGTCGGGGTCGAATTGTTCGACCAGCCTTGCCTCGACAAGCCGGTAAATCATCGCCATGACGCGGTTGGGTTTCTGCGCTTTCAATAGTCCCCAGGTCGATAGCTCATCGAGCTTGGCCCGCTCGGTGTTGGGCGTCGGATTCGCACAGAGCATGTCCGCGACCGTGCCCACGCCGAACCGCCCGTTGACGCGTGCGACGGCACTGAGAAGCTGCTTGACGAGCAGCGTTAATTCGGGAGACGCCGGCGCGGATTCTTCGCGCTCCTGGCCCGTACCTGATCTGCACACGTCGCACGAGCAGCCCTCTGCTTTGGCGCGGTCGCCGAAGTAGTCGAGGATTTGTTGACGTCGACACACGCGGGATTTGGCGTATCGCTCGATGAGTTCGAGCTTGGCGGTGGCGCGGGCCTTGAGCAGTTCGATTGTTTCGACTGGCAGGGGCATGCTGTTTTCTCGCGTCTTTTCCGTGCCGATTCGGCCGATGAAGAATTCGTGAATCTTCATATCGCGCGGCGAATACAGCAGCACGCATTTCGCCGGCGCGGTGTCTCTGCCCGCACGCCCCGCTTCCTGATAATAATTTTCCATCGTGCCTGGCATGTTGAAGTGTACGACGAGCCGCGTGTCGGGCTTGTTGATGCCCATGCCGAACGCGATCGTCGCAACCGCGATCGCGCCGGGCGTGTCCATGAATGCACGCTGACTCGCGGCGCGGCGGGCCGGATCCATCCCCGCGTGATACGGATCGATCTGCCGTTTTTTGAACATCCGACTGAGCTGCTCGGTCGTCTCATCGACGGCCTTTCGCGTGGCGCAATAGACGATCGAACTTCCCGGCTCGGCAGAGAGGAGTTTGTGCAGCGTCTCCATTTTTTCCAGCTCGGTCGACGTGCGGCGGCACTCGTAGATGAGGTTGGGTCTGTCGAAGCCGGTGACGACGACGAGTGGCTCGCGCAGGCCGAGCGAAGCGCTGATGTCGGCACGGACTTCGCGCGTCGCAGTTGCCGTCAGCGCGATGACGGGCACATCGCCCAGTTCGTTTTTCAGGGCCCTGCGGACGATGCCCAGATTGGAATAATCCGGTCGAAAATCATGGCCCCACTGACTGACGCAGTGCGCTTCATCAACAGCGAGGAGCTTGGGCTTCCATTTCGTGGCTTGTGATAAAAATCCACCCGCGGCGAATCGCTCGGGCGAAACATACAACAGTCCTTCGAAGCCGCGGTGGAGCTCGTCCATCACTTCGGCGCGCTCGTCGGGCGATTGATCTGATGCGAGCATTCGCGCGGCGATGCCCTTGCTGTTGAGAAAACGCACCTGGTCACGCATCAGCGAAATCAGAGGCGAGACGACGAGCGCGAGGCCGCCCAACGCGACGGCCGGGAGCTGATAGCACAGGCTTTTTCCCGCGCCAGTGGGCATGACGCAAAGCGTGTCGCGACCGGCGACGATGGACTTGATCACGTCGATTTGCGCGGTGCGGAATGACTCCAGGCCGAATTGGTTGCGGAGAACTTGTTCGA
The DNA here is from genome assembly GCA_038326995.1 of Tepidisphaerales bacterium. Lineage (GTDB taxonomy): Bacteria > Planctomycetota > Phycisphaerae > Tepidisphaerales > Tepidisphaeraceae > JBBQKP01. The sequence goes on along the minus strand of JBBQKP010000032.1, from coordinate 14,943 downwards.
GCTGCAGGTCACTTGGCACGGCAAGAGTGTAGCCGACGCAAATCACTCGTGCGAAAGCAGCGACGCGAATCTGTCGAGTGCGACGTGTGCAGATTCGGCGCTGAGCAGGTTCGTGCGGTAGGTCATGCCGATGTTGAGTCCGTCGCCGAGTGTGGTCGGAGAGAAGACCAGAGGCAGCGCCGGGCCGAGCGGGCTGACGCGCAGATAGCCGGACATGAGCGAAGGAAAGTGCGGCGCGTGCCAATCGCGATTGAGATTGACATTGCTGATGCCGCCGCTTGATCCGGCACGCTTGCGATAAAATTCGCAGAGTGTCGGCCGGTCGAATCGACGTGTCCATCGGAGGATTGCGGCAAGCCTGAGATCAGAATCACGCAAGGTCGGCCTGGATTCATTTTTATTCTTCGATAGCTCTTTAAGCGCTTCGCTCATTGAGTTGAGCGAGCTGTGTGCGAAGCGCGTTTGAGTGAATGCGAGCGAAAGACCGAATTGAGCTTGTGGATTATCGTGGGGATTTTTTAAGTCACGCGTGTCGACGATCGTGCCCAGTGACAGGCCGGTGCGTTTTGATGAATCAGGCGGAAATAAATCGGCGCACACCACGGCGGCGGCGGCGAGAAACAAATCGTTCAACGTGTGGCCACGAAGTCGCGATTTCTGCACGAGTGACGTCACAGTTCCACGCGGGAGGTCAGTGGAGATGAACGCAATGGGCAGAGTCGACAGCAGATCGGCTGGCAATCGTCTGACGCTTCGCTGCCTGCGAATGTCGATCACTTCTTCGAGCCATCTTTTGGGCGATGTGAAGAGCAGCGACAAGACGCCGGGCAACGCCTGCGAATTTGCCTCGATCACAGGCGGCCAATCCTGCTTCAGACTGTGAAGCGCCTCGAACCAACGCCTCATGATCAGCCGCACACAGACGCTGTCCAACGGCCAATGTCGGTACACGAGGCCGACGTGGTTTCCGCACACGAACGGCCGAAGCGGCGGGTCAGTCTCTGCAAACGCGCGATTCATTTCGCCCGACAAATGCGTATTCAAATTGACCGAACTGACAACCGCAGACGCACGAAGCCAAGGCACGCCCATCGACGTGATCGCTTGATCAAATGAATGCGCAACGTGCTGAATATCGTGCTCAATACCGTGCTCACCAACGAGCGTCATGACCTGTGCGGCATTATAAGGGGCGAGCGTTTCCCACTGCTTCATCAGCGTGCCGAAAACACTCGGCAGAGGCCAGGGAATCAAACGCGCTTCGTCGCTCGCTTCAACCGACATATCGCCGTCCCGAAACGCTGGGCATGAATCGCGGGACTTGCCTGAGATACGATGCGTAAGGCTCGCCGTGGGCTTTCAGCAGGTAGTGCTCTTCACGCAGCGATTCCCATGTGAGAAACGCGACGAGCAGCACGACGACGACGCCCATGACCAGATTGGGAACGGCCAGGAATGTGGCGATGACAAGTAGGACTTGCAGTGCGTAGATCGGGTGACGCACAGCCGCGTACGGACCGTTGACGATGAGCGTCGTCTTCTCGCCGGGGTCGATGCCCATTCGCCAGCTTTTGCCCATGCGTCGCCAGCAGATCATCGTCAGATAAAGCGCAACCAACGCGATGATGACTCCCAGCCAGTGAATCGGCACCCAGACGAATAGATAACGGAACCCGCTTGGTAATGACTTGGCGAAAAACGTCATCGTGAAGACGACCAGAGGCACGAAGACCCACGCGACGACGGTCGGATACCAGAGAATTCGCAAGACCTTGCCCAGCGGCTCGGGCGGCAGGAAGTTGGCGGCCTTGCCGGTGAGTCGACGCGTTTTGAACACGAGTTTGATCACGCGGCTCCAGTAGAAGCCGATGATCAGTCCGACGGACAATGCAGCCCACGCGAGCGAGGTCATTCAGGCACGGTATGTTTTCACTCGTTTTTGTAAAGCCGATCGCGATTTGGTCACACCACTTCTCGACTGCGCCCCGAGGATGCCAACTATCGCATCATGCCGGCTCGCCCGAGTTGTTCGCGGCCGATGAGGTTCATCATCCGCTTCTCCAGCGGCGGATGTGTGCTGAACCAGCTGGCCATTGACTTGCCTGAAAGATTCATTGGTTCTGCGATCATCAGGGCGTTCATGGATTGCGGCACGTCAAGCGGAACGCGACTCGCGTAGTTGTGAACCTTGTCCAGTGCGCGGGCGAGGTGCATTGGGTTGCCGCAGATGGCGGCGCCTTCGGTGTCGGCGGCATATTCGCGCTGTCGGCTGATGGCCATCTGAATGATCATCGCCGCGATCGGCGCGAGTACCATCATGAGAATCGGGCCAATCGCTGCGAGCGGACTTTGTTCTTCGCCGTTATCTCGATTGCCGCCGCTGAACATGAACACGTAGCCCAGGTAACTGATGACCGTCGCCAGAGTCGAGGCGATCGTGATCGTGAGGATGTCGCGGTGCTTGATGTGCGCCAGTTCGTGCGCCATCACGCCGGCCAGTTCGTCGCGGTCGAGAATCGAGAGCAAGCCTTCGGTCGCGCACACGACGCTGCTGTTTGGCCCGCGTCCTGCGGCGAACGCGTTGGGCGCCTGCTGCGGCGAGACGTACACCTTGGGCATCGGCATGCCGGCCCGCTGCGCGAGCGTTTGAGTGACGCGATACAGCTCGTGCTCGGGCCCGACCTCCTGGGCCTGCATCGACATCAGTGCCAGCTTCGCGCCATAAAAAAACGCGCCGAAGTTGGTCGCGATTGCGATCACGAGTGCGATGGTAATTCCGGTTCGTCCGCCGAGCATGGCACCGGCGGCGAGGATGAACCCGGAAAGTCCTCCGAGTAGCAGAACGGTCTTGAAATTATTGAGAAGCTTGCTTTGCATAGTGAAAGAATAGGTGGCTTCAAGTCGCTGTGCATCGGCTACAAAATTTCCGGATTTTTGTAGTCACTTACTAAATCATCTTGCTTGCTTCTCGACTTTACTGCGTCCCCGCGCATCATCGGCCGAATCATGACCGATAAAGAGCTCATTCTTCGTGTGCGAGAACTCGCGGTTCTATTCGGCGACTTCACCCTGCGGTCGGGCCGAAAGAGCAGTTACTACATCGACAAATACCGCTTCAGCACGGACCCGATCGTGCTGGCAGAGCTCGGCAGGCGATTTGCGATCCACGTCACCGACGAGGTCGATCGCATCGCCGGTGCGGAGCTGGGCGGCGTGCCCCTGGCGACGATCACGTCGATCACCACCGGCAAGCCTTTCGTGATCGTCCGCAATCAGAAAAAAGACTACGGCACATCCAAACTCGTCGAAGGCATCCTCAACCCGGGCGAGCGAATCATGCTGGTCGAAGACATTCTGACCACGGGCGGACAGGTTCTCGAAGCCGCAAAGTCACTACAGGAAGCCGGAGCGGAGATCGTCAAGATCGTAGCGGTCATCGATCGACTCGAAGGTGCGCGAGCGAATATTGAAGCGGCAGGATTCGAACTGGCGAGTCTGCTCACCACCGCCGACCTGAACCTGGGCGGGCCGCACTAACGGTTGTGAAAAGAGAAGAATCGCTGCTTAGATACAACATGATGAAAGCACCTTCCAAAGTATCCCACGCCAATCGCCTGAAGCGCATCCGCGCGTCGCTCAAATTACACAAGCTCGACGCGATCGTGCTGACGCATCCTTCCGATTTGTGGTGGGCCAGCGGATTCTCCGGGCACGACTCGATTGGCATCGTCACAGCCCGGGAATTAATCATCGTCAGTGATTTTCGCTACGACCAGCAGCTCAAGCGCGAAGCGGGGCACGTGACAGTGGTGATGCGAAAGTCGAACATGCTCAAGGCATTGCCCGAGACGATCGCCGCGAGAAAACTTAAGCGCGTCGGCTTCGAATCGCAGTACACGACGTTCTCGATCGCACACGCGATCTCGCTGAAAGCAGAAGCGGTTTCGCTCGACAATTTGCTGGTGAATCTGCGGTCGATCAAGGACATGAGCGAGATCAAGACGATCAGGAAAGCGATTGAGATCGCGCAAGAGGGGCTGCGAGCGACGCTGCCGACGATACGTATCGGGCAGACCGAGAGCGAGGTGGCCGCGAGGTTGGTCTATGAGATGACGCTGCGTGGTGCGAGCGGCCCGAGTTTCGCGCCCATCATCGCCGTCGGCGCGAACAGCGCCTTGCCGCACTACCGGGCCGGGAGCACGCGCGTCGCGAACGGCCAAACATTGCTGATCGACTGGGGCTGTGTTTACGACGGCTACTGCTCGGACCTCACGCGCACTTTTTTCATCGGCGATGTGAATCCGAAGATGATCAAGATTTATGACATCGTGCTCAAGGCACAGAAGGCGGCGATCGCCAGAATCCGCGCCGGCATGACCAATCTCCAGGCCGACGCCGTCGCCCGGAAGATCATCACCACGGCCGGCTTTGGCAAAGAGTTCGGCCACGGAACCGGGCACGGCATGGGCATGGACATTCACGAAGAACCCCGCCTGAATCCGCTGTTCGCATCCCGCATGCTTGAAAAAGGACAAGTCGTCACGATCGAGCCGGGAATCTACCTTCCGGGCATCGGCGGCGTACGCATTGAGGACGACGTGTTGCTCCAAGAGTCCGGGTGTGAGATACTCACCGACTTCGACAAGTCCAGACGGTCTGCCCAGAACACCATAAAGGTGACTGACTAAAATGGTCACCGGATAAAAACATCACCGGCCAGGGCAAGACCGCATTACTCAAATAGAGCTAACACCATTCCCCCCTGATTTATGGCGAAAAAGAGCAAGAAGCAGCCGACTCTTACAAGTACCTTCGCCGCGCAGGCGTCCTCGCAAGGGACTTCACATGCGACGTTCTCCGCGAGCACAAGCCCAATGGACCCGGCCCTGCTCGAACGGTTAATTGCGCTCATGGCGTCGGCGGAACTCAGCGAACTCGATGTCTCCGATGGTGCGAAACGCGTCAGCCTGAAACGCGGCGGAGGGTTCGTCGCACAGGCTCCAGTCGGTTATGCACCGGTGAGTTATGCTACCGCACCGGCTCTTGCGCAACCTTCAACATCAGCTTCTAAATCACCAGCCCCGGCAGTCGCGGACGACAGCGCCCTCCTCAAGATCAAGTCGCCGATGGTCGGCACGTTTTATTCCAAGTCCAGCCCCGACGCCAGGCCTTTCGTCTCGATCGGCACCGTCGTGAATGAGGACTCCGACGTGTGCATCATCGAAGCGATGAAGGTGTTCAACAACATCAAGGCAGAGTGCAACGGGACGATCGAAAAAGTCCTAATTGAGAACGGCGAAGTGGTGGAATTCGGGCAGGTGCTGTTTCTGGTGAAGGCCGGATGATTTGGCCAACTGTTGTTTTCGTGATCGTTTCCCCCGGCTAGATCGCCAAGCCGAATCCTCTTTCGAACCTCCTTTCAAGAATGTTTTCCAAAATCCTTATCGCAAATCGTGGCGAGATCGCCCTTCGAATCATTCGTGCGGCGCGCGAGCTGGGCGTGAAGACCGTCGCCGTCTATTCCACGGCGGATAAGGACGCGGCCTACCTCGATTTCGCCGACCAGAAAATCTGCATCGGCGAGGCCTCTCCTGCTGAGTCGTATCTCAACATTCCGCGCATCATCAGCGCGGCCGAGGTGTGCGACGTCGACGCGATTCACCCGGGCTACGGCTTCCTTTCCGAGAAAAGTCACTTCGCGGAAATCTGCCGAAGCTGCAAGATCGAATTCATAGGTCCGCCCGTCGCGGCGATGCTCGCACTGGGTGATAAGGTGCATTGCAAACGCCTGGCGCGTAAGGCAAAAGTTCCGACCGTGCCCGGTTCTGAAGGCGCAATTGAAGATGAGAAAGAGGCGATCAAGATCGCTGCGGAGATCGGCTATCCGGTCATCATCAAGGCGTCGGCCGGCGGCGGTGGACGCGGGATGCGCGTGGCGCATAACGAAGCGACCTTACGGGCAGGAATCAAGCAGGCCGCGCTCGAAGCAGAAAACGCCTTCAAAGACGCCACAGTCTATCTTGAAAAGTACGTCGAGTACGGCCGGCACGTCGAGGTGCAGATCATCGCCGACCAGCACGGAAACGCCGCCCATCTCTGGGAACGCGACTGCTCCATGCAGCGTCGTCACCAAAAACTCGTCGAAGAATCGCCCAGTCCGCTTCTCGACCAGAAGACCCGAGAGAATCTGTGCGAAAGTGCCGTTCGCCTCATCAAGGCGGCGGGTTATTACAACGCGGGTACGGTTGAATATCTGGTCGATCAAAAGAACAATTTCTTCATCCTCGAAGTCAACGCACGCATCCAGGTCGAACACCCCGTTACAGAGTCGGTGACGGGCATCGATCTGATCAAGGAACAGATTCGAGTGGCTGCGGGCGAGAAGCTGAGCTTCACGCAAAAAGAGGTCAAACAGATCGGCCACGCGATTGAGGTGCGGATCAACGCCGAGGACCCGGCGCGAAACTTCGCGCCCTCGCCCGGCACGATCCTGGAATACCGCTCGCCAGGCGGGCCCGGCGTTCGTCTGGATTCGCACGTCTATGCGGGCTACCGAATTCCGCCGAACTATGATTCGATGATCGGCAAGCTCATCGTGCACCGACCGACGCGCGAGCTCGCGATCGCGGCAATGAAGCGTGCACTTTCGGAGTATCACATCTCGCCGATCAAGACGACGATTCCGCTTCATTTGCAGATCATGGACAACGAGCACTTCCGCAAGGGCCAGATCGATACGGGATTCGTCGAGCGCGTTTTGTTGGCAAAATAGATTATGGCCCTGCGTTCAAGAGCAGCGCTATAGTGTCGTGATGAGTATCGCCGACTTGAAACCCGCACCGATATTGGCCCCGAAACCGGCCCCCACCGCACCGGGAAACCCACTCGTGCAGGCGTATCGCATGCGCCACGATCCGATCAAGACGATCGACGATGCGTTCGCGTTCCACGCACAACCCGACGCGATCACGCTCAGGCTCGGGCCGCTGGTCGCAACGCTTTTGCGGAGCCCGGAACTGGTGCGTCGCGTTCTGGTCGACAATGCGGCCAACTACTCCAAAAACACACGCGGGTATCGCAAGGCGAAGATCGTGCTGGGCGAGGGATTGGTGACGAGCGAGGGCGAACTCTGGACTCGTCAGCGACGCATCGCGGCGCCCGCGTTTCATCGACAGCGCATTGCCGCACTCGCGCAGCCGATCGTGGAGGCAAGCCGCGCGTATTCGCCACGCGAAACGATTGACGGTTCGACCGACGTCTTCGCCGACATGATGCGGCTGACGCTCGGAATCGCGATGCAGACGCTTTTCGGCACGACGGCGTCGCAGGACGATCCGGATCTCGCGCGTGTGAGTGCCGCGGTCACGGTCGTGCTGGAGCGTACGAATGATCTCATCACAAACTTACTCGCCCCGCCGCTATGGGTGCCTCTGCCGTCGTACGTAAGGTTCAAGCGGTCGCTCGCGGTGCTGGACGAATATTGCTACCGCACGATCCAGCAGAAGCAGGAAAATCCCGGCGACGATCTGCTGTCGATGCTCATCACCGCACGCGACGAGAGCACGGGCTTGGGCATGAGTGACCGACAGCTTCGCGATGAGGCAGTCACGATCTTGATCGCGGGTCACGAGACGTCGGCATGCGCGCTGACATGGGCGATGTGGCTGCTGGCGAAAAACCAGGATGTGCAGTCAAAGATGCATGCGGAGCTGGACGGCTTAAACAATAAAACACTCAACAATAAGACACTGGCCTTCGACGACCTGCCGAAGCTCGCCTTTACGCGTCAGATCATCGACGAGGCGATGCGGCTCTATCCGCCCGCGTGGATGATCGGCCGGTACGCCGTCAAGAGCGATATCGTCGGGCCGTACACCATTCGCCAGGGCCAGTTCGCATTGATCTCGCCCTACTGGTCGCACCGCAATCCGCACGTGTGGGAGAACGCGGACGCGTTTGACCCGGACCGATTCGCGCCGGGCCGAGCCGAGTCAATTCCAAAATTCGCCTATATCCCTCTGGGCGGCGGGTCACGGTTTTGCATCGGCGCGAATCTTGCGCTGATGGAGGCCGTGCTGGTACTGGCGACGATCGCACAGCGCTATCGCTTCAAGCTCGACCCGGCCGCCCCGGAGCCAAAGCCCTGGGCGATGATCACGCTTCGGCCGCGTGATGGATTGATACTTCGAATGGAGAAACGGCTGTAAGTTCGACTTTTGACGCGTAGTCGTGACGGTGCCTGTGTTCTAACCATCACAAATTGTTGCCCTTGACGCGATAGCGGGTACAACAGGCGATAGCAGAGCACCACAGGACTATTCATCTATGGAGATAGTGTATGGCTACGCCGCGAAGCGCTTGGGGAATCGACATCGGAAATCGCGCCCTCAAGGCGATTAAACTCATCCGTTCGGGCGACGACCTCAAGATTGAGGACGTCGAATTCATCGAGCACGAGACGGTTTTGTCTCAGGCCGGTGACAATCGAGAAGCGCTGATCAACACCGCGATCGCGAATTTCGCTTCAAGGCGAAACGTGAAGGGTTCGGTCGTCGCGGTGGGTGTTGCAGGAAGCACGAGCTTCGCGCGTTTCATCAAGCTTCCGCCTGTCGAAGACAAACGCTTGCCCGAAATCGTCCGCTTCGAGGCGATCCAGCAGATCCCGTTTCCGCTCGACGAAGTGGAATGGAGCTATCAGCTTTTCCGGCAGCCTGATAATCCCGAGGTCGAGGTCGGTATTTTCGCGATGCGAAAAGACTTGGTCAACACGTACGTGAAATACTTCACCGACGTCGACCTGAACGTTCAAGTCGTACAGATGAACCCGCTGGCGGTCTACAACGCGATGCAGCGCGATGGTCGCTTTGCGGAAGGTATTTGCATGGTTGTGGACGTTGGTGCGGACAATACGGATTTGCTTATTGCAGGCGATGATTCGGTGTGGCATCGTTCGATTCCGATCGGCGGGAACAGCTTTACCGAAATTCTGATGAAGGCGTTTAAGGTGCCCTTCGCCAAGGCGGAGGAATTGAAGCGGACCGCAGCCACCAGCAAATATCAGCGCCAGATTTTCAGCGCGATGCGGCCCATCTTCGCTGATCTCGTAGCGGAAATTCAAAGGTCGATCGGCTTTTACGGATCGGTCAATCGCGATCAGAAGATTCAAAAAGTCTACGCGATCGGCGGGACGACCAAGCTCACGCCACTCCAGAAGTACATGCAGCAAAATCTGCAGATGGACGTGGAGAAGATCGAAGCATTCGGGTCGGCGGTTCCGACCGAGAGCAAGGCCGCGGGAGAGTTGATAGAGCACCTGCCCAGTCTTCACTCGGCCTACGGGCTGGCGCTGCAGGCGATGGGTCAGGGCAAGATCGTCAGCTCATTGCTGCCCAGCGCGATACGTCGCGAGAAGATGTGGCAAGAGAAGACCAAGTGGTTCGCCGCAGCCGCAGCCGTCGCAGCAGTGGCCGCACTCGTGCCCGTCGGGCGTTTGATGCTCGACCGTGCGGCGTTCGCGGGCAACGAAACAATGCGTCGCGACTCGGCAGTCGTGCTGTCGGATGCGAAACAACTCGATTCCAACTGGCGTGAACTCGAAAATGTGGGCGGCACCGAAACCGCGGTCATCAAGAACGTCATGGGCTTGGTCGAACACCGTGCCGTCTGGGCGGACATCATCGCAGAACTCACCGGGGCCGTGCCCAAGCCCGACGCCACATTTGCTAAAGCGGTTACTGATCGTACGGCAGAGGCAGTAAAGAAGACGCCTCGAAACCAGCGTCAGATTTTCCGCATAGAAAGCGTGCGAAGCAGGTATCTGTCAGACGTCGGCCCGATCTTGCGGGACCCGGGAACGATTTCACGTCATTCGGGTGAACTCACAGGCATACCCACAGCCGCGCAGGTCTTCGGCAGAGGCGGCTTCGCTCCTCCGTCCGGTTACGCAGGCGGACCGGCTCAGAACTACAGCCCGCCGGGCATCGAAGGGGAAGGCGGAGGCATTCCTTCAGCCGCGCCTCCCACCGAAGGGCTCGTCTCCGTCGAAGCCGCCGGCCAGCGAGGATTTCTTGTCAGGGTTCGGATCATCAGCCCGTTTCGAGGCGCTGACCAGCTTCTGGCGCAGCAATTTATTGCCGCGTTGAACAAGGTCGGACCCTCTGCAGCGATACCGTTCAAACTCTACGCTTTCCAGAAGGCCGAGGTCACACGGTCCGCTACGCTGCGAAATGATCCGGAAATGCTTAGACGTATGGAAGCCGATTACGCGGCATCGAAAGCGGCCGACATTTCCTTGCTCCCCGCAGGTTTTGCGGGTGGCGGTGGTGGTGGATTGGGCGCCGGGAACGCCAACTGGCGTCCGGGTATAACGCCTCCGGGCTCTGACTTTCAAGCCGGAGAGGGAGGTCCAGTAGGCGACGAAATAGCGGGCTTTGGGATTCAGCCGCCCCAACTGCTTCCACCCGGGGCCGGTCAGCCGGGCGAAGACCTCGCCGACACCGACCCCGAAGACCCAACCGCACAAGCGTTTAGGGATAAACTGACGGGTGAGGATGTGCGGCAGGATCAGGTCGTTGAAGTCATTTTCGTGGTCGTTCTCGATCCGCCGCGATTCGTCCCGCCAGCCCCGGCCGAAGGTGCCGAACCTGCCGAAGGTGCCGCACCCGCGCAGTAGCTGAAACAAGCAAAGTCGCGAGTAGCGCCGCAACTCGTGCGGATGCCAACTCGGTGCGTGGCTGGCGCAAACCTACTCATCCTGCACGCTCCACTCCTACTGAAGAATCAATATGAACCCTGCAGTCAAACAAGGTCTTGACCTGGCGAAAAAGAACATTCCGAGCATCGCGTGCGGCGCGGGCGTTTTGCTTGCATTGGGCGCGTACTTCATCTACCCGATCCCGGGCATGTACGAAACGTTCAACACCGAAACTAAAGCGGCCGCCGCCAAGTATTCAGAACTTAACACGCTCGTCACCGCCAAATACCCGCTGCCCACGGCGTTCAACATTCCCGGCAGTGATCCCAAACAGCTCGAGACGTTCCCCACACAGCGCGTCATCGACGTTTACAAAAAGGCGGGCGAGCGGTTCAGCGACGAAGCCAATCAGCTTGTCAGAGCCGCCATCGCTACCAACACCCGCTTGCCGCTGGTGCAGGGCGTCTTTCCAGAAGCACAGCGCGGCTTAGAGGTGACGAAATATCGCGAATTTAAAGAAGCCTACGCCCGCAAATACAACACAGAAGGCAAGGCGATCGCCCAGGCCGTCGCGGGTGAAATTCTGGGCGCGGCGTTACCGCCGACTCAAGCGGAACTCACTTCGATATCGCAGTCCATTGCACAGCGGATTCGCCGCGAGCGAACAGACCGCGACGCTGCCAACAGAATCACTAATCAGCAGGAAGTCGATCAGCTCATCGCCGAGGCACAGGCCAAAGCCCTCCCCGACGAGCGCCAGGGCCGGGCCGAGCGATCGAAAGTCTACCTGAGCCCCGGCGCGCTAAGCCCGCTTCCGGGCATGGTGGCAGCCACCGCTGCGGGCGGGATCAACCCAGCCGAGACGAGCATCGTCACCTTATTCAACGCACAGGTCGGGCTCTGGCTTCATGAAGCGATCGCCACCGCGATTGCCCGGACCAACGCATCGGCAATTAATATTTTTGATGCGCCGATCAAACACGTCGCCGCCATCGGTTGGGCGGACCAGCTTATCGCCGTCCAAGCCAGGACCACGGGGTTTCAAGCTGGGGGCGTGCAAGCGGGTCCCGAAGGAGCCGCGGCGCCTGCCGTGCCCGAGCCGTCGTTCGCAAGTGAAATCTCACGCGATTATCGACAAAGTCCCTGGGGACATCATTCCAACAACGCCTACGACATCATCCCGTTCAAGCTCGTTCTGCGGGTGGACGCAAGGCGGGTTTCGGAGGTGCTCGTCTCCCTCACTCGAGACCAATTCATCTTTATCGACAACGTGAGCTTCACGTCCGTCGATACCAACATCGCGAAACAGCAGGGGTATATCTACGGCGACGCACCAATCATCGAACTCGAGCTCGACTGCACGTTCCTAATCCTTAGGTCGTGGACGATTCCGATCATGCCCGTCGAAGTCCGCGCCGCAATCGCAGCCGCCTCGGCAGGACCTGCCGTGGCACAGTAAAAGAAATCCTCCCTTCCAATCCGCTCTTGGTGTACAAGTAGTGCATGAAACAAATCCTCTAAATCTGACACAAACGAAGTTCCCCCGGCGGGAAGTTCCCCCGGCGGGAAGGACTCCTGGCGCGAAGGACCCCTGGCGCGAAGGACCCCTGGCGCGAAGGACCCCTTGGCGACAAAATTCCTGGCGACAAAATTCTGTGTTAGGCTCCTCGGCAACGAACATCAATCTCACTGGTATCCAATATGGAAAAGGCCCTTAAACTTATCGAACAACACATCCAGTGGGCTGTCCTCGGCCTGGCCGGACTGTTTCTCCTATTCATTCTCTGGGGCTACCTTCCGGGCATCAGCACCGTCACATCCGTGACAGTGGGTAGCACGCTCGAATCGCCGGGTGAAATCGATCGAACGATAAAGCGTGTCGCCGACGAATTGAAGCAGCAAATCGACAGTCCCGTTCAAATTTCCACTCCCGCCGTTGCCAAGCTCGATCAGGAATGGGTCAGGCGACTCACAAAGCCCACCGGGAACACTCAATCCTTGAGCAGTCTTGTATTTCTAGATAATGTTGGTGAAGCACCGGCGGGCTCCTCTGGAAACACGAGCATACCCGACCAGGACGGTGAAACTATCGTCAAGGACCTACCGGTTCCGCCGGCTGCCGTGGTCTCCACCGTCACGCGAGGCGGCGCGTATGTCGCCGTGCCGGTCAATGCACAAGCGGCACCCGCTCCCGCCGCGCCAGGCAGAGGCGTCCCTGTCACTCCTGCTCTACCCGCTCAACGTGATCTTCTTTGGACCAAAATCACATACAGGATTTTACCGCAACTCATTGATAAGGCCTTTACTGATAAACTGATCGCGCTCGCACAATCAAACACGCTGTTCCTTCAGGCGGAGTTGCTCAGACAAGAACAAGTCGGCGATGTATGGCGTTCGGAGACAGTGATTCCGTTTATCACCGCCGTGCCGATTCCCCTCCCGCTGCCTGTAGAGAACTCACCTAAAAATCGGTTTTTCCGTTACATCCAAATGGTTCAGCCCCCCGCAGGTCAGGGTGCCATCCTCCAGCCGCCCTTTTTTCAGATCATCAATGGGGACGATCCTCAGATCGATCTGTCCGACGAAGCGGAAGGAGCGGGTAATTTAAACGCCTTATTCGACCCACGAACCTTTGCAGGCGATCCGAATACGCTTTCGCCCGACGACCGAAAATTGCTGTTCGAATATCGGCGTCAGAAAGCGGCTGATGATCAGAAAATCCGAGAGGAAGAACGCAAACGCAACCGTCAGCCCCGCGGAGGACGCGGTGGCGGCGGACGAGGTGGACCGGCGGGCGGCGGAGGTAACGATGGCGGGCCCGTCGGTCTCGCCCCAATGCCAGACGATTTACCACAAATAATCGTTTTTGGTGCCCCTAGTCCTTCAGTTAATACATCTTCGGGTTCAGGTAGTGATTCAAATATCATTCTGCTCCAGAACGGCCGCCCGCCCGGCGGATCACCGTACCCCGGAGCACGGGGATTTCCGACTCCCGGGGGCTCTTCAGATTTATCGCCACCAGGCTTCGAGGGTGAAGGCAGTCCGTTCGATCCCGGCACGCCTCAACCCGGACAGAACCTGCCCCGTGGCAAGCCGTTCAACCATCCTCTTCCACCTCCCGCACCATTCGCACCCAGCACCATTAATGAGGACATCGTCGGCTGGCTCTATGACGACACCGTTCTGCCCGAAAAGACCTATCGATATCGTGTTCGATACCGTATTCTCAATCCGCTATTCAACGTCACCGTCCCGGGAATCAACCAAAACTTGACGAAGATTTTCGCCCTCGTCGGCGAGGATTCAACCGTGTGGTCTGAACCTGTCACGCTCCAACCTGAGACGTTCATCTACGTCGTCAACTCCTCTCAATCGCCCCTAAACCCGCAAGTTGGGTCGGCCCGGATCAGCATCTATCGCTGGCAAGGCGGGAGTGTTCGCAGCACCGTCGATACGTATCGCGTGGGCGACCCGATCGGGATCAAGTCAGGCGATGTGGACTTCAAGACCGATTGGACACTGGCCGAGGTCCGTGTCGATAGCACAAACCCCTCGAAATCTTTCGCCATGATCATGAGCAAAGACGGGCAGATCAAACGCCTGTCCGCAATCAACGTGTCAGACGATCCAAAGCTTCAAGACCTCGACAATCAGGCCAAGAGCGCCGCCGCCGATGTCCGGTAACTTTCCGCCGTCACACAGACCTGAGAACAAAGACGGACCAGAGAATCGGCACCGGACACCAAGCCGATTTTCAAATCTTCCCAGCACTTCGCCCGGAGCAACCACCCCCTGTTGTCCGGGCGATATTGCAAATCTACACTATCTAATATGCGACTCGATTTTGCACCCACAACCGGCTCATCTCCCACCGCGGCCAATGCAAGCGCCAATGGCACCGCTCGCGCCACAGTTCGCATCAAAATCAAGAGACAGGATGCGCCGGGAAAGACTCCCTACTATCAATCGTTCGACGTGCCCCGCCGTCCGAATATGAACATCATCTCGGCCCTCCAGTACATCGCCGCCAATCCGCGGACTATTGAAGGTGTTGACACGTCTCCGGTGGTGTGGGATTCAGGCTGCCTCGAGGAAGTATGCGGCGCTTGCACCATGGTCATCAACGGCCATGTCAGGCAATCATGCTCCGCACTTATCGATCGCATCAGCCCGGGCGGCGAGGAAATTACCCTCGAGCCCATGACCAAATTTCCCCTCGTGCGGGATCTTTGGGTCGATCGCGCCAGGCT
>JBBQKP010000031.1:0-23131 GCA_038326995.1 Tepidisphaerales bacterium | reverse complement strand
TGAACCTCACCCCCGGCGGGCTGTACACCATCGTGGTGTCGGGTTTCGGTAATGCTGATTTCGGCGACTACAACATCGGCATCACCGGCGGTTCGCTCGTACCAGAGCCGACCACTCTGGCGGTCTTGTCCGGCGCGGCGGTCCTTCTGCTCAAACGCCGGCGTGCATGAGTCGTCAAAAAAACGGAGACATCAATGACCCCGTTTGACGAGCGCGTTTCGCGTTACGGCAAACGGGTTTTGTTTTTGCACACGCCTCATCAACGCGGCTTGACCGCATATATTTTCATACTCGCCGCGAATGTGTTCACGTTGAATCGCCGTAGCAAATCCGCCAGTTCGGTATGAAGCGTCGGCGACTGTTCCGTGTCACAGCAACTGGCAACGGGCAATGAGCTGGAAGACATGACGGGCGAGCAGCAGGCGGCTTGCCCTTCGACTTTCGCATAGGCGTTGAGGTCGGCCTTGTCGTCGACCGCGAAGACGTCGCGCAGGCCGGCCGAGGTCAGAGCGTCGATGTACTGTGCGACGGGCACCGCGCCGGCGATGCAGCCGCACCACGCCGCCGAGTTGTCGGCGAGTTCTTTTGGCATCGTGGCGATTAGAACGATGTCGCTGACGGCGACGCGCCCGCCGGGCTTGAGGACGCGGGCGATCTCGCGGAACACGGCCTCTTTATCCGCGGCAAGGTTGATCACGCAGTTGCTGATGACGACATCCACGCTGGCGTCGGGCAGGGGCAATTTGTCGATCGTCGACAGGAAAAACTCCACGTTGTTGTAAGGCTTGCCGCCCGGCCCGTGCAGCGCGTTGTGGCGTGCGCGGTCGATCATCGCGGGCGTCATGTCGATTCCGATCGCGCGGCCTGTGGGCCCGACTTTCTCGGCCGCGAGGAACACGTCCAGGCCGCCGCCGCTGCCGAGATCGACCACGACCTCGCCCGGCCTGAGGTTGGCGGTCGCGGTCGGGTTGCCGCAAGACAGGCCCATGTTCGCGTCCGCGGGAATTGATGTGAGCTCTTCAGGCGAGTAGCCGAATGCGTGAGCGACGGCGCGTACGCCTGCATCTCGATTCGACAGGCCGCTGGTCGCGACGGCGGCGTACGCCTTCTTGACGTTGGCGGTCATGACAGAGACGGCGGAAGTAGTCTCTTCGCTGCAGCAGGTCGGGCCGCAACAATCAGATTTAGCGATTTGTGACATGGTGTTTCCTTATATTGGTTTGAAAATTTAGATGACGCGCGGGCAACCCGTTTCGATGGGTGCAACCGGCGTGGTGTCGAGTTCATTTTTGAAGTAGCGACGCTGAAAATAAAGCGAGACATGCACCAGGCCGATGAGGACGGGCACTTCGACCAGCGGGCCGATGACCGCGGCGAAGGCGGCTCCATGGTTGATGCCGAAAACGCCCACCGCAACCGCGATCGCCAGCTCGAAGTTATTGCCCGATGCCGTGAACGCGACCGTCGCAGTTTTGGAATAATCCGCACCCGCCTTACGGCCCATCCAGAAGCTCACCAGAAACATGAGAACAAAATAAATGAGCAGCGGCACCGCGATGAGCAGCACATCCATCGGCTGTCGCACGATTCGCTCGCCCTGAAAGATGAACATCGCGACGATCGTGAACAACAGCGCTACCAGCGTGATGGGGCTGATGCGCGGAATGAAAATCTGCTCGTACCAATCACGGCCTCTTGATTTGACCAGCACGTATCGCGTGACCATCCCCGCAACGAACGGAATACCAAGATACACGGCCACGCTCCGGGCGATGTCAGCAATGCCTATGGGCACGATGTCGCCCTGCAACCCGAAGATCGGCGGAAGGACGGTGATGAACAACCACGCGTAAAGGCTGTAAAAAAGCACCTGAAACACGCTATTGAACGCCACAAGGCCGGCCGCATACTGTGTGTTTCCCTTCGCCAGTTCGTTCCAGACGATGACCATCGCGATACACCGCGCCAGGCCGATCATGATCAGGCCGACCATAAATTCCGGATGGCCGCTCAGAAACACGACGGCCAGAACGAACATGAGCACGGGACCGATGAGCCAGTTTTGAATGAGCGAAACGCAAAGAATTTTCCAGTCGCGAAACACGTCGCCGAGTTCCTCATAACGCACCTTCGCAAGCGGCGGGAACATCATCAGGATGAGCCCCAGCGCGATGGGAATGTTGGTCGTGCCGACAGAAAAGCTGTCGAACGCGGAGCGAATGCCGGGGGCTGCGTATCCCAGGCCGATGCCCAGCACCATGGCGGCGAAGATCCAGCCCGTGAGATAGCGATCGAGAAACGAAAGCTGCTTGGTGACACTGCTCATGACTCGCCCACCGCATTCAGGCTCGAAGGAAGCGATTCGATGAACGTCCTGATCTCGTCGCGCACTCGCCTGTAGTGAACCAGCGCTTCATCTTCTGACCTGGCACTCTCCGCGAGCTTTGGCGGGTCATCGAAGCCGACGTGGACGACCTTCGTTTTGCCGGGAAATACCGGACACGTTTCATTCGCGTGCCCGCACACTGTCACGACAAAATCGAGCGGCACATTGATCAGCTCATCCACCAACTCATTGACGTGCTTCGACTGATTCGCCGAAATATCCACGCCAACTTCGCCCATCACTTTGACTGCGAGCGGGTTCATTCCCTGCGGGGCCGTGCCTGCAGAATACGACTTGATCACATCACTTTTGAGCAGGAGTGCGAAACCCTCTGCCATCTGCGATCGGCAGGAGTTTCCGGTGCAGAGAAACAAGACATTTAGTTTCGACATAAACTTTACTCCACTACATACGCTTAGCCGCATATTTGAAAGAAAAAAAGGGAGGTCATTAATTGCAGCACCGGGCGGTTGTTGAAACGGTGTGTACCGATAGCTGTACCCGCGCGGATTGAACCTTCAAGCCTTTGCGGAGTCGGACGGCGTCCTTCGCCAGTTCGGGCACATCGATAAAGCAGCAGCCGAGGCAATCGAGAATTCGGGTGTGAAACTCACTGCGGGCCTGTGCAAGCGAGTAGTGCATCCACAGCCCCTGCTTCCGTGCCTGCACGAGACCGGCCCTGCGGAGGTAGGCGAGATGGCGCGACACTTTTGGCTGCGGCAGGCCGAGGGTTTCGACGATGTCGCAGACGCAAATCTCCTTCTCTCCGCGCAGCATGCTCAGGATTCGAAGGCGAGTGCGGTCAGAGAACGCACGAAAGATGCGATCGATTCGATCGCCGCTGCTTTGCTTCGTGACTCGCTTCTTCGCCGTCTTCATATTCGTGTAAGCGAATGTAATGAGCACGTCCGCGGGTGTCAACGCCTGGGCATCATTCGCGATTTACGGTCAGCAGCATGGACGCTTTGAGAGGGTGACGCACTTTTGTCTCTACTTCTTACACTCTGCGCGCTTTCGTCCTTTGCCGCAGCACGACTATCATCTCGCCGTGAGCCCCCTTCTCGAACAGCCTCTACACCGCCAGCCGATCCGACAGTTGGATGAGGCGCTGATCAACCGCATCGCGGCGGGTGAGGTGATCGAGCGCCCGGCGTCGGTGGTCAAAGAGTGCGTCGAAAATGCGCTCGACGCAGGCGCGACAATCATCACCGTGGAAATCGATGACGGCGGACGGGAGTTGATTCGAATCACCGACAACGGCGGCGGGATCCCGGCCGCGCAGCTCACACTCGCTTTCGCACAGCACGCCACCAGCAAAATCCGGAGCGACGAAGACCTCTTTCGCATCGCCACGATGGGCTTTCGCGGCGAGGCGCTCGCTTCAATTGGATCGGTTTCGCACGCTCGAATTCTCTCGCGGACGCCCGAAGACCTGGCTGCGGCGGAGATCGAAAATCGCGGCGGAGTGCTGTCAGAAATCACCGCGGCGGCGGCGAACGTCGGCACGGTGGTCGAGGTGCGAAATCTCTTTTACAACGTCCCGGCCAGGCGAAGGTTTCTTAAGTCCGCGTCCACCGAGGCCGGGCATGTTTCTGACATGATGCTCAGGCTCGCGCTGCCCAGGCCCGACGTGGCGTTCAAGCTGGTGGTGGGCGGCCGAGCGACGATGAATCTGCAGGCGGTCAGCGATCCGGTGCTGAGGCTTTTGGAGGCCTGGCCCGACACGTTTCGCGGCAGATCGCTGACGCTGGATCAGAAAGAAAATTCCGCCCGGACGAGGCTCTACGGCATCATCGGCCTGCCCGAACTCGCGGCCGTCACGGCAAGGCATCAGCACCTGTACGTCAACGGCCGGGCGGTGCGGGATAAGTCCGTCAGCCACGCGCTGCGCGAATCGTTTCGCGGCTTGACCGAGCCGGGCCGACACCCCGCGGCCGTGCTCTTGATTCAGCTCCCGCCTCAGGACGTCGACGTCAACGTTCACCCGACAAAAAGCGAAGTCCGCTTCCACGACAGCTCGCGCATTCACGGGCTGGTGATGGGCAGCGTGCGCGAACTTTTGCTCGCGCATGACCTGGCCCCTTCGCCGATTTTTTCGAGCGGTCCCGGGCCCGGGCAGGCTCAATCTGGTGTGCCGTTTGGCGGATCGTCTCATTCGCCGCCGACGTCGGATTACAGACAATCCGCACGTCAGCAGGTTGCAGATTTCTTCCGTGCATCCGGAAATGGACAGACAAATGCGGGCGGCAGTTCTTCAAGCGGCTTGTCGGTCTTCGGCGGCGACCGACTTCCCGCCCCGCTGCCGGTAATGAGCGAAATCTCGGGCCCGTCTGGTTCGTCAATTCCTGCGTCGAACACCATCTCGCACTTTCAATCGAGCCCGCAATCTAGCCCGACTTCCGCGCTTCAGCTGCACAACAGCTATCTCGTGGCCGAGACGGATGACGGGCTCGTGATCATCGATCAGCACGCGCTGCACGAGCGAATTCTCTTCGAAGAGCTCATGCAGAAGGTCGGCCAGGCGCCGCTCGAAAGTCAGCGGCTATTGCTTCCCGTGACGATCCGCGCCAGCAGTCGGCAAGTCGCGCTGCTGGATGGTTCGAGTCACACCGGTTCCGCGGGATTGCAGCCGCTCTTGCATCAGCTGGGTATCGAAGCGCACGCGATCGGGCCCGACGCGATTGCGATTGACGCGTTTCCAAGCATGCTGGAAAAGCTAGATATTGGTGATTTTTTCACGAGCCTGCTCGATCTCGCCGATGCGGAGGATGGGAGACTAAGTAAAGAGCAGATGCTGCACAGCGTGCTGGACATGATGGCGTGCAAGGCGGCGGTGAAGGCGGGCGATACGCTCAGGCCCGAGGAGATCAGCGCATTGCTGGCCCGCAAGGATTTGGTCGATCGCTCGAGCAACTGTCCGCACGGCCGCCCGACGATGCTTCGTATGTCACTTCGCGACTTGGAAAAGCAGTTCAAACGCACGGGTTTCTAAACACCCCGTCACCCGCCTGAATCAACGACCTCACACGATGAAGCTCGCCTACCTCGTCAACCAGTATCCGCAGCCCAGTCAGAGCTTTATTCGCCGCGAAATTGCCGGCATCGAGTCACACGGCGTTCCGGTCGATCGCTTCACGGTGCGGAGGTTCGACGCACCCCTTGCCGACGCGCGCGACGAGGCCGAGCGCGAGAGAACAACGAGTGTTCTTGGCGCGGGCAAGACGATGCTTCTTCTAAACACCTTCGGCGCTCTTTCTTCGCCCGGCCGATTTTTCCGGGCGCTGATGCAGACGATTCGCTACGGCAGAAAGTCCGAGCGAGGTCTGCTCGTGAACCTGTTTTATCTCGTCGAAGCCGCCACGCTAGCGAAGATGTTGCGGGCGAAAAACATCACCCATCTTCATGCGCACTTCGGCACGAACAGCACGACCGTCGCGCATCTGCAGCACCTCTTGGGCGGGCCGGAGTTCAGCTTCACGTGCCACGGCCCAGAAGAATTCGACAAGCCGCTGGAGATTAATCTTGCTGACAAAATCTCCGCCGCGAAATTCGTGGTCGGCATCAGTGACTTTACCAGGAGTCAGCTTTTTCGATGGTGCGAACATGATCAGTGGCACAAGATTCATGTCGTCCACTGCGGCGTCGATTCACTTTTTCTGAGCGGCGCAGCCTCGCCCGTGCCCGACGTTCGGCAGTTCGTATGCGTCGGCAGACTCAGCGAGCAAAAGGGCCAGCTCATTCTCATCGAGGCGGCGGCGAAGCTGCGCGAAACGCATCGGGAATTCCGCATCGTGCTGGCGGGCGACGGGCCGATGCGGCAAGTGATCGAGGCGCGCATCGCGCAGGTCAGTCTCGGCGGCCACATCACGCTTTTAGGCACGACCAGCAATGACAAAGTGCGCGAGCTGATTCTTGGATCGCGTGCGATGGTGATGCCGAGTTTCGCCGAGGGTTTGCCCGTGGTGTTCATGGAAGCACTTGCGCTGGGCAGACCTGTGATTACGACGACGGTGGCGGGGATTCCGGAACTTGTCGAAGACGGAAAAAGCGGATTTCTCGTGCCCGCGGGCTCGGTGGATCGACTGGCGGCGGCGATGGCGCGGTGTCTCGATACGTCGATCGACAAGCTGACTGAAATGGGCGCGGCCGGCGCACAGGCCGTGCACAGCCGACATGATGCGGGCATCGAATCTAAAAAAATCATTGCATTGATTCAGAAATAGAGACCCAATCAATCATGTGCGGCATCGCAGGCATCATCGGGCGAGTAGGTAATGATTCTGGCACCGCCAATCGCGCGGCCCTTGCGCGTATGAACGCCGCCCTCTCACACCGCGGACCCGACGCGCACGGATCGTGGGAAAGCGACGCCGACGCAAGCGGGCAAGGCGTGATGCTCACGCACCGCAGGCTGGCAATTCTTGATCTGGACCCGCGCGCGAATCAGCCGATGGTCGATTTGAAGAGTCAGCAGGTCATCGCGTTCAACGGCGAGATTTACAATTTCAAATCCGTACGCGCGAGGCTCGAAGCGCGGGGCGAGACGTTCGCAAGTACGGGTGACACGGCCGTGCTCTTGCGAAGCCTCGCGTTGGATGGCACGGCCGCGCTGGCTGATCTTCGCGGCATGTTTGCCTTCGCGCAGTTCGACCCGTTGACGCGAACGCTTTTCCTGGCGCGCGACCCGCTGGGCATCAAGCCGCTTTATGTCGCGATCAATAGTGATGTCGAAACGAGTTCCGAATGGTCGCTCGTCTTCGCGAGTGAGATTCGCGCGATTCTCGCGAGCGGGCTAATTCAAAGGCCGACGCTGTGTCGGCACGCGGTCGGCAGGTTTATCTGGAACGGGTTTGTCACCGGGCCGGGCACGATCGTGTCGCAGATTCGTTCGCTTTTGTCGGGCGAAATCCTGAGTGTGCGAGACCGAACTGTCATTTCGACTTCGATTGGTGTCCGGCCAGCATCCGAGCGGTGTGTAGGTTCGATCAATCAATTGAGAGAACGCCTGCAGGAAAGCATCGACCTGCATTTGCTGGCCGATGTGCCGGTGGGCGTGTTTCTGTCGGGCGGCGTCGACAGCTCTGCCGTCGCGAATCTCGCTTCCAAGACGTCCGTGTCGCGCATCAATACGTTCACGCTCACGTTCGATGAACTGGAGTTTTCCGAGAAGACCTACGCCGCTCAGGTTGCACGCGCGATCGGCAGCGAGCACCACGAGATCAACTTGAGTGAGAAGCGATTTGTCGGCGAGATCGACGCCGCGATTGATGCGCTTGATCAGCCGACGTTTGATGCGGTCAACAGCTTTTTCATCAGCAAGGCCGTCCGTGAAGCGGGGCTGACGGTGGCGCTGGTTGGCACGGGCGGGGATGAGCTTTTCGGCGGGTATCAGAGCTTTGCGCGTCTGCCCAAACTGCTGCGGGCCGCTCGACTGACGCGACTCGTTCCTGCCAATGCGAAATACAAAGTTGCCGACCTCATTGCGCGGCTTGGCAAAGCAAAAAGCTCGCACGTCGCGCCGCAGACGCGTTGGGCGAAGCTGCCCGATTTTCTTAGCGCGGGCGACGACGTTCTGGATCTTTACCAGCTCGCGTACGCAATGTTCAGGCCGAACTTCGTGGTGGATTTGCTGGAGCCGATCGGGGCGTCGCCGCACGACCACTTCGGATTGTCCGTCGAAATGCAAAAACGACTCCGCAAGGAAATTGAAGGCTTGTCAGACCTCGCGGCGATATCCGTGCTCGAGCGGCGATTGTTTCTGGGCGAGCGACTGCTGCGTGATACGGATGTCGCGAGCATGGCCGTCGCGCTTGAAACGCGATTGCCGCTGGTTGATATCGCGGTGAACGCGGCGGCGAGCGGGCTCTTGGACGATGTGCGTTTTTCACCCGTCGGGCGCAAGCAGGCGCTGCGAGACGCCGGGCTGGTGGGGCTGGATCCGAACATTTTTGACCGTCCCAAGAGTGGATTCGTGCTCCCGTTTGACCGATGGATCAGGCAGGCGCTCGCTCCGGATATTGAACGAACACTCGGCGACGCCGAGCAAGTCCGGGCAGTCGGACTTCAACCCAAGGCGGTCTGGGCGTTATGGCAGGCGTTTAAGAGCAAGCAACCCGGACTTTACTGGTCGCGAATCTGGTCTATTTATATCCTGTTGCGATGGGCAAGGAAGCATGGCCTGCGTGTGGCTTGAACAAGAGCGTCATGAGTGAGAAGCAATTCGAAATTGAAAAGTTGAAACTGGCAATTTGCACACCTTTCGCGATCATCGTTTAGTTCCGCAACCAGACCGTCGTCTTCAGCGGTATCCTTGTCTAACAATAGAGAATTCGCCGGATGCCCTGGCTGTTGATCAACGTCGGACTCGTACTCTTCACCGGCATCGTCGTTGCCCTGGCGACGGTGGTCATCGTGCAGATTGTTGTCGCGGTACTCTTTGGACGCGCGAAGATATTGCCACTCCTTCGACCAAGGCCCAGTTTGGCGGTCATCGTCCCCGCGCACAATGAGTCGACTGGCCTTGTCAGGACTCTTGCTTCGGTCACGAATCAGCTTTTCCCGGGCGATCAACTTCTGGTGATCGCGGACAACTGCACCGACGACACCGCGCAGGTCGCACGCTCGGCCGGGGCGACGGTATTCGAGCGGTGCGATTTGTCCCTGCGTGGCAAGGGGTTCGCACTCGATTTCGGCGTGAAGCGATTGATCGAAAATCCGCCTGAGATCGTGGTCTTTTGCGACGCGGACGTCACACTGCGTCATGGCGCGCTCGATGCGCTGGCTGCGCAGGTCGTCGCAACAGGACGGCCCGCACAGGGCGTCTACGTCCTTCGACCCTCAGACAACCATATCGACGTCGCGAGCTACATCGCGTTTCTGATCAAGAACCACGTCAGGCCTTTGGGCTGGTGGCGACTGGGCGGGCCTTGCACGTGCACGGGTGCGGGTATCGCATTTGACTGGACCACGGTCAGGGAATTGCCTCTGGCGAGTGAAAACATCGTCGAAGATATGGCGATGAGTTTTGATCTGGCGGACAAGGGCAAAAGCGCGATCCTCTGTCCGCTCGCGTTTATTGACGGCGAGCTCGCGCCGTCGTCTACCGCCGCGGTCACGCAGCGCCGCCGATGGGGTCATGGGCACCTGCAGACAATCTTCTCGCTCGCGCTGCCCTCGCTTCTGAGTTTCAACCGACAAAAGACCGCACTGGCGCTCGATGTCATGGTCCCGCCGCTCACGTTATTATTTGTCCTGCTGGTCTGCAATCTTTGTGTGAACGTGGGCGCATGGGCGATCTGGCCGCCGTTAATCGGATATGTTATCATCTCGGCCGTCGCGTTGCTGGCGGTCGTCTTGGCGGTCTTGGTCGGATACCTTACCTTCGACGAATCGCCAGGTAAGGTCAGGAACCTGCTGTCTGTGCCGCGCTATATGCTCGTCAAACTAGCGCTTTATCTCTCGTTTTTCCGGAATCGGCAAAAATCGTGGGACCGCACAGACCGCGCGACAAACAAACCGTAAGCTTGCGGCGGCGACGCTAGCTATGGTTGACGGTCATGGGGCGAGGGTCACATTCGCATCTGCTTTTTCCCTGCCAATTTAGACTTCCGAATAGACCATCTGTGACGGAAAGATTGACTATCCATTTATGACGCGTCGGTATAAAGTTATGCCCGCGGGGAATTCCCCATTCCAGATAGTATAAGATCAAGTAGACTATGTCTGTCGTACGATAGAACAATAGCGGATGGGAAACGAGTGACGTAGCGAACGTTTGTTTCCCCAAGCGAAAATGCTGGACGGGTCTTGCCGGTTGTTAGTCCGGGTCTGCAAGACGTCCAATAAAATCAGCCGTCCTTTCATGCGAACTATCGTCGCGTGCGAACGGCTTGAGCGACAAGAGAAAGTTTAATCCTCATGGCAAATGGCAATCGATCAGGTGGCGGAAGTGGCAACGGTCTTGGCGGTCCCCCCGGCGGAGGGTCTGGTACTGGTTCTGGTGGCGGACCGACGGGTCCAAACATCGGCCCTGCCGGTCCTGGCGCGTCCAATTTTCGCGGCCGACGCATGACCACCTGCTCCTTCTGCGGCAAGTCCTCACGCGACGTGGGCCCGATGGTCGAAGGACCGTCCGACGTCTACATCTGCTCCAACTGCGTCGACCTCGCACACAACATCATTCGCCAGGAAAAGCGCAAGCTTTCCAGCGGCACCGCGCCCATCCTTGCTTCCATTCCCAAGCCCAAGGAAATCAAGACCCACCTCGACACCTTCATCGTCGGTCAAGACCACGCCAAAAAAGCCCTGGCCGTCGCGGTGCACAACCACCACAAACGCCTGAGCGCTTTGGCTCAGAACCCCGAAGACGACACCACTGGCACGCCCGAGGTCGATCTCGACAAGTCCAACGTCCTGCTGATCGGGCCCACCGGCTCGGGCAAAACTCTCCTGGCCAAGACGCTCGCCAAGGTGCTCAACGTCCCGTTCGCCATCGGCGATGCGACGACGCTGACTGAAGCGGGTTATGTCGGCGAAGACGTCGAAAACATCCTGCTTAGGCTTTTGCAAGCCGCCGACTACGATCTCGAAGCCGCTCAGCGCGGGATCATCTACATCGACGAAATCGACAAGATCGGCAAGACGCAGAACAACGTCTCGATCACGCGCGATGTATCGGGCGAGGGCGTGCAGCAGGCCTTGCTCAAGATGCTCGAAGGCACCGTCGCCAACATCCCTCCGCAGGGCGGCCGCAAGCATCCCGAGCAGCAGTACATTCAGATGGACACGTCGCAGATTCTCTTCATATGCGGCGGCACGTTCGTCGGGCTCGAAGACATCATCCGCAAACGTCTGGGCCGCCAGCAGATCGGCTTCGCGGCCGAATCGACGGGTGTACGTTCCACGGCCGAGGATCGCGGCAAGTTGCTTCGCGCCGTTCAGCCCGAAGACTTGGTCGAGTTCGGCATGATCCCCGAATTCGTCGGCCGATTGCCGGTCAACGCCACGCTCGACCCGCTCGACATCGAAACCCTCATCAGCATTCTCACCGCGCCCAAGAACGCACTGGTTAAGCAGTACAAACGATTCTTCAAGATGGACGGCAAAGACGTCGACTTCACGCCCGGCGCACTCGAAGCCATCGCCAAGCGCGCCCTCAAGCGCGACACGGGCGCACGAGGCCTGCGCGCCGTGTGTGAAGAGATCATGCTCGACATCATGTACCGTCTACCCGACCAGGCCGCGGGCATGAAGTTTTTGATCGACGAAGGCGTGGTCGATGGCTCGCGCGACATCTTCGCCCCTACGCCTCAGCGCAAGATCGCGTGATCAGTCCACCTCACGCGGCGGACTGATCGCTCGTCAATCTGCCCCTGCAAATGGGCCATGCAAATGGGCCATGCAAATGGGCCCTGCAAATAAGCCATGCAAACGGGCCGTGTAATCGACGCATCATATAAATGCCCGTATCAGGGTATTTCCGCTCGCGTTGTGCAATGCACGCGTGTATGGTTGTGACGAGTCATGGATTGACCCCGTCGCGATCCAAACGTCAACGTTGTAGATGGATTTTTCGTCCGACACTTTAACGCGCAGTCGACTGTTTCCCGCTTCCGCATAAAAACTTGTCGTCGGTTGCCTGTAATTGGCCGCCTACGGTCGGCGAGTCGCAAACACCCTTTTATAAACAGGAGTTGAACATGGCCGGATTCACACCTCCTCCGATTCAAGACTCCGTTCCCCGCGACGCGGTGATGGCTCACGTTCAATCGCACGAAGAATCACAACAAGATACGGCCGAGATTAGTCACACTTCTCATCTCACTCGACGTCAGATTCACTATGCGGGGAACGTTCAGGGCGTCGGGTTTCGGTTTACAGTATTGCAAATCGCTGCCGATTTGGACGTTCGCGGTTATGTGCGCAATCTTCACGACGGCCGAGTGCTTTTGGTGGTGGAAGGCAGGCACGAGACGGCCGAGACGTTGATCCGCGCGATCGCCGAGCGGATGGAGGGATATGTCGCCGAGACGATGGACCTGACTTTGCCACCCACCAACGAATTCAGTCAGTTTGAGATCAGGAGATAGATCAGTTCAGGCCCGGCAAATTTGTTCCGGGGAATCTTGTGCCCATCGAAGTTCAGACGACCGATGTCCTGCCGGGCCGGCCAGAGGGATCAAACATGCATTGTTGCGATCGAGTATGACGCAACTCAAGCCGCCTTTGGTTTTGCCGGCTCTGTCGGCTTGGTCCAGATGTTCCAGTCCGTCTCCGATACGGCTCGCGGTTGACGATGCGGCCCTTTGATTTCCGGACGTGAACGCTCACCGCTACTTTCCCCGACGACGGGACTTGGCCGCGTGCGGATGACTGAGACTAACAAACCTACGGCGGATGCGGTGATGAGCAGCCCTGTGCCGCCCGCACTGATCAGCGGGAGCGAAAGGCCCTTGGTGGGAACGCTGACGGTTGCGACGGCGATGTTGATGATCGCCTGCGTGACGATCATGGTCGCGCCGCCGAACATGAGAAGCTTACCTGCCGCGTCGTGTCGGTCGGATCGAAGCGTACGCCACGCGACGACGATAAAGGCCAGATAAAGACAGGTCACCAGCATCGCACCGGCCAGGCCGAGTTCTTCTGAGACGACGGCGAAGATAAAGTCGGTCGTGTCTTCGGGAAGGTAGCCGAGCTTTTGAACGCCCTGACCCAGTCCCGTGCCCGACAGCCCGCCCGACGCGAAGGACATAAGCGACTGAATCATGTGATAGCCCTCACCCTTGGGGTCGGCAAAGGGGTCGAGGAAGCTCGTCATTCGCCTCCAGCGATAAGGTGTGCCGGCGACCAGTGCCCCACCGGCAATGAGTGCGGGCGGAACAACCAAGAGCAAATGGGACAACTTCGCCCCGCCGACAACGAGCATTGCAAGCGTGCAGCAGGCGATGAGGGCGGCCGTGCCGAAATCTTCCTTGGCGACCAGCCCCAGGACGATTGCGACAGGCGCGACCATGACCATAAAGCCCGTCCAGAATTTGTCGATGGGGATGGGCCGTTTGATGAGGAACCACGCGAGATAGACCACGGTGCCCCACTTGGCGAGTTCGCTGGGCTGAACCTGTATGGGCCCAAGAGCGATCCACCGGCGGGCGCCGTTGACTTCCTTACCGATGCCCGGAACAAGAACCAGTAAACACGCAATGACTGCGACGGCCATCGCCCAGACGGCCGGCGAGCGCAGGGGATTCGAAGATTTGCCGAGCAAGACGCGGTAATCGAGTCTAGAGGAGATGAGCAAGGCGACCACGGCGAGCGCGGCAAAGATCGCTTGTTTCCCGCCGCGAGTGGTCAGCGACCACGCCCCGCTTCCAGTGCCAACGCTCCCAGTGGTGACACTCCCAGTACTGACGCTCCCCGTACTAACGCTTCCGGTGCTAACGCTCCCGGTACTAACGCTCCCGGTACTAACGCTCATTGACGCCGACTGCACCATCAGAACGCCGATCACCAGCAGCGCGATAGCGCAAAAGATAAGCAGGTCTTGACGTCTGAGCCGATCGATCGAGGGGTCCATTTACACGGTCTATCGGCTTTCAGCATTATCGGTCGTGAATTGCCGGGAAAGTTTCGGCGTTTCAGCCGAAGATCAATCCTGATTACGATCGTCCTTGTCGATGCTTTTGCGTTCGCGATCCGCGTCCGATTGGGCCCGCTGGGTCGCAGATCGACTGAGCGTCCCTTCGCCAACAAACAAAACAAGGCAGCAGAAAGATCGTGGATCCGAACTCCAGCACGCGTGTTCCATGACGATGGTTTGACCTCCTTGATATCGATTGGCAAACTGATCGCCGGGCGAGCGCTATTGCCCATTCTCGATCGTGTGTCGATACTACATTCACGTGACCGACCGCCGGATCATCGTCTTGCTCCTGATCACCGCGACGCTCTTCGCGAGCGATCGTGCGATTCCGAATCGCGTCGCGATTGAAACCGCGCCGATCGGGTCTGGCGACGCGCAGGCGGCGATGCGGTTTCTCGCTCGCCTCGCGCACACGCTGGGCGCTCGGACGATCCGCATCGCAACTCGCGTCGCGACATTCGCGCCGCCGGCGTTACAAAGCGAGATTCGACCGACCGTCACGGTGCGCCCTGAATCCTCGGTTCACGCACCGCTTTATTGCATCCCGCCTCCAAGCGCAGCCTGATCTGCTTTGCGTGCAATTTGATCTCTTCTCCCACGCGCGACTCTCGCCGCGTGAATCTTCAGCCCACAACCTATGAACCCGCTCGCATTTCTCCCCAAGATATTCGGCTCGCGTAACGACCGTCTCATCAAGCATTACCGCAAACTCGTCGCCCAGATCAACGCCGTTGAAGCGAAGGTCCAGGCCAAGACCGACGCCGAGCTTCGCGACCGCACTCAGGAAATCCGCTCGAAAATCATCGCCGGAGATTTGAAACTTGAAGGCATTTTGCCCGAGGCACTGGCGATCGTGCGCGAGTCGATGGACCGTCACATCGGCATCCGCAACATTTTCAACCCCGACGAGAAATTCAATCCCGACGACTTCGATGACTCACAGTTTTCCGACGAAGCCTTCGACGCATACGACGCAGTGCAGCGCAAGCTGATCGAGACCGGCCAGTCCTGGCAAACCGTCGAGATCCCCCACTTGCTCTACTCACAGGTCCGCAAGCTATACCCCGAATCGCGGCCGCCCTTCCGGGCCCGATGTTTTGATGTTCAGCTCGTCGGCGGCCTGGTTCTGTACGAAGGCAAGATCGCTGAAATGAAGACGGGTGAGGGCAAGACGTTCGTCGCGCCTCTGGCGTGCTTCCTTCGCGTGCTTCAGGGAATGCGCGCTCACGTCGTGACAGTGAACGACTATCTCGTGAAGCGTGACGCATCCTGGACCAAGCCCGCGTTCGACAACCTGGGGCTCTCTGTCGGCTGGATTCAGTCGGATATGGACCCGGGTGGTGACGGCCGCAAGCGCGCGTACCAGTGCGACGTTACCTACGGCACGAACAGCGAGTTCGGGTTCGACTTTCTGCGCGACAACATGAAGGAGCGCGCCGACCTTCAGGTTCAGGGGCGACTCGATTACGCGGTCATCGACGAAGTCGACTCCATCCTGATCGACGAGGCGCGTACGCCGCTAATCATCTCCGGACCCGCGCACGACAATGCCGTGCGATATCGCGCCGCGGATGAAGTCTCACGCAAAATTCTTGAGCTGCACAAGCCCTATGGCGTGATCGAGCGCGAAGTCGGCGAGGCGAAGCGCGACATCAAGGCGTCTCAGGGCGACCTCGACAAGGCCGACGGCAAGCCCGCGCGCGAAGCCGCGACCGCGCGAGTCAATGCCGCGACCAAACGTCTAGAAGAGATCGACATAAGGAAGCAAGGCATCACCGCGTATTACGAAACCGAACTGGACAAGAAAAGCGTCCACCTCTCCCACGAAGGCATCGCCGCCGCTCAGGAATTCGCCGGCGTCGGCAGCTTTTACGTCGGCGATAACGTCGATTGGCCGCACCTCATGGAGCAGTCGCTCCGCGCGCACGTCATTTACGAACGCGACCGCGACTATGTGGTGGAACTCAATCCCAAAACCAATCAGCAGGAAGTCGTCATCGTCGACGAATATACGGGCCGAAAAATGGTCGGCAGGCAATGGTCCGACGGCCTGCATCAGGCGGTCGAAGCCAAGGAGCGCGTCACCATCAAACAAGAGTCGCAAACGATGGCGACCATCACACTTCAAAACTTCTTCAGGCTCTACAAGCAGATCGCCGGCATGACCGGCACCGCGAACACAGAGGCAGAAGAATTTCAGAAGATCTACAAGCTCGAAGTCGTTCAAATTCCTACCAACCGAACGGTCGTACGCGATGACAGACAAGACCGCGTGTACCGCACCGCACAGGAAAAGTGGGAGGCGATCATCGAAGAAATCAAGGCCTATCACGAAGTCGGCAGGCCCGTTCTGGTCGGAACCACCAGTGTCGAAAAGAGTGAAATGCTCAGCCGACTCCTGAAGGGAAAATATGGCATCAAGCACGAGGTGCTCAATGCCCGAATGCACGAGCGCGAGGCGCAGATCGTCGCGCTTGCGGGTCAGCAGCACAACAACAACCACAACGAACTCGTGGGCAACGTGACCATCGCCACCAACATGGCCGGCCGCGGAACCGACATCAAGCCCGCGCCCGACTCATTCTTCGACTACGTCTCGACCAAAGCGGGCGATAAAAAAACGCCCGCGGTCTTTATGCTCAAGCAGCGCATCACCGGCAAGACGATTGAAATTCCAGACGACGATGCTCGCACTGAAGTCCTGCAGCTCACAGGCAAAATCGCGCCCAAATCCAGTGGCGGCCTGCACGTCATCGGCACCGAGCGGCACACCTCACGCCGAATTGACAACCAGCTACGAGGCCGAAGCGGCAGGCAAGGAGACGCCGGTTCGTCCCGCTTCTACGCGAGCCTTGAAGACGACCTGCTCAAACTCTTCATGCCCGAATGGTCGGTCAATATCTTCCGCAAGATCGGCATGCAATACGGCGAGGCGATCGAGTCGCCCATGCTCACCAAAGGCATCGAACGCGCGCAGAAAAAAGTCGAAGAGCGACACTACCTGCAGCGCAAACAACTGCTCGATTACGACGAAGTGAATGAACACCAGCGAAGCGGTTTTTACGGCATGCGACAGCGTGTGCTCGAAGGACGCGACGTCGATAAAGTCGTCTGGGAAATGATCGGCAAGAGCATTGACGATGCGGTGAAGAAATATGTCGAGAGCGATTACATCGCCGCGAATATTTCCGAGTGGTCGCGTGCCGAATTCGAGACCTCTCTCGAGGCCGCCGATTTCAAGGGGATGCGCTCGCTTCAGGATCTCGAAGACCTCATCAAAGGTGCGGCCAAGAACGACGTCGACACCAGCCTGGCGCAGACCATCAACGAATATCTCGGCGAAGACCGCGGCGACAATTCGCAGTGGCACGTCAAGGACCTTTCGCGCTGGGCAAAGAGCCGATTCGGAGTCGAGGTTTCTGAATCTCAGCTTCGCAAGATGGACGTGGACACGCTCGAAGACATGCTCAGAAACGCCGCGATCCAGAACATCGAGGACAAGGATGTGAGCGGGCTGACAAAGTTCATCGAACCAGGATACGCCGTGCGCGAACTCTGCAACTGGGCTAGTGAGAAATTCGAGATCGACGTGAAACCCGCCGAGCTGATCGCCGATCCGACACGCGATATTCCCAAGGCGCGCGGCGAGATCATCAAGCTCATCGAGACCAAGGCACGTCATGCGTACGCGCGCCGTGAGGTGGAATATCCCGTCGATCAGGCGCTGACAATGTGCTTTGGACCGGGCGCGACCTCGGCCGACAATGCGTACGGCGCGGACTACTTTCGCGGCTGGGTTCGATCGAAATTCAACATCGAAATTCCGCTGGAAGAGATTCAGAGCAAGCCGCTGGATGAACTGCGGACGCGATTTTTCGCGATGCAGGAACAGGCACTCAAGCCCGAGTCCATCGCGAAGGAAGTCGATCAACTCACGACCGGCAGCGCGAACAACATGCAGATCGCCCAGCGCTGGCGCGAGCGGTTCGGCGGCGCGCTCGACCCCAAGGACCTCGACCCCAGAACCGCACAGACGCTCAAGGGCACCACCGAAGTCGATCAGGACGGCGATACGCAAATCACGACGCGAGACATCCTGCTTCGCCGCGTGCGAAGTGTGTACCGGCACGAACTCACTCAGCTCGAGCAGTACGTTCTATTGCAGATTTTTGATCAGAGCTGGAAGGACCATCTCTACGCAATGGACATGCTGCGCGGCGGAATCGGACTGCAGGCGTTTGCGGAAAAGGACCCGAGAATCGCCTTCAAACGTGAGGGATATCGCTTCTTCGAGGAGATGCTCGCGGGAATTCGCGACAAGGTGACGGGAATGATTTTCCGCGTGTACGTGCAGGGCGAAGTCAGGCAGAAAAGCAGCTACGGCCGAACGAGTGAACAGTTCGCCGCGAGCGAGTCGTACGACATCGGTCAGGACGTGCTCGCCAGCGGCGACATTCCCGAGGCCGCGGTCGCGACTTCAGGCAGCACATCTGGCGGCACGGAGATGCAAACCATCTCAAAGCCCTCCGTACGCGATCAACCCAAGATCGGCCGAAACGACTCCTGCCCGCAAGGCACGGGCAAAAAGTACAAGCAGTGCTGCGGAAAGAATCGCGACGACGGCACGTGCGACGGAAGCGGACAGCGGTAACGCGCTTCCTTTAACAAGGTGTGTAGCCCTCACGCACATGTCATTCTGTCAGCTTCAATTTTTCTCTCCCACGTTGGGGATGCACGTCAGTGCGAATGTTCTGTTGCCCGATCAGGGCACCGGGCCGTTCCACACGCTGTATCTCTTACACGGGCTGTCGGACGACCATTCGATCTGGCTCCGCCGAACGCGGATCGAGCACTACCTTCTGGGTAAGCCGCTGATCGTCGTCATGCCCCAGGGTTTTCGCGGCTTCTACACCAACAACACCGACGGGCCGCGATATGCCGATTACATCGTCAATGATGTCGTCGGCGCGACAGAGCGCTTCTTCCCCGCGCACAAGAACCGAAGCGCCCGACATGTCGGTGGACTGTCCATGGGCGGATACGGCGCGCTGAGGCTGGGACTCGGCTTTCCTGAACACTTCGAGTCCGTCCATTCCCACAGCGGCGCGCTGCTCTATCCCAATCGTGGGGCCCCGCGCGACAGCAGCCTGTTCGGCACGCATGAGTACCCGCAAATCTTCGGCCGAAGTTCCGCCGTCGGCACTGACCACGATCTGCTTCATCTGGCTGCGACGTTCCCTGCGAACAAACCCAGACCACGAATCCTCATCGATTGTGGCACGGAAGACTTCCTGATCGACCAGAACCGACAGGCCTCCGCAGAACTCAAACGCCTTGGGCTGACTCATACTTACCGGGAGTTTCCCGGCGCACACAACTGGGACTATTGGGACGTTCACATCCGCGCCGCAATCGACTTTCATTTGAATGAGACAATCAATGCCAAAGCATAAGGCCATCACTCGCACGACTCATCAGCAAATGCGACTTCTCGGACTGCTGATCGTATGCGTGTGTGCGGCTTGCGTTCCGTTCGCACAGCACATCGCAAACGCAGCGGAGAATGTTCCCGATCGATTGCCAGCACAGCAGGCGATTGAATCCATTCAGGGTGCGAAGTTGTTGGCGGATGTCGCGTTTCTGTCGGACGACAAGTTCAAGGGCCGACACAGTAAATCGCCCGAAGCAATTGAAGCCGCGAAATGGATCGCACAGCAATTCGAACAGGCCGGACTGGTAGCGATGGACGGCGGGGATGGATTCTTTTTCTCTCTCGCCGCACCAGGCCAGCCGCAGGTTTATTCGCCGAATGTTGTTGGCGTTCGCAAAGGCAAGACCGATCGCGTGATTCTCATCACCGCGCATTACGACCACCTGGGTGTTTTGTCGTCGCCTGACGATCCGAAGGCGCGTGAAGGCCGAACAGTCTTTGCCGGCGCGGATGACAATGCCTCGGGCGTGGCCGCGGTGATCGGCATCGCACGCGCGATGAACGAAGCAAAGCTCGAACTCAATGCGTCGATCGTCTTCGTCGGGTTCAGTGCCGAAGAGGTCGGCCTGCGCGGCGCACGAGCATTGTCGGGTCAGCCGCCGTTCGACCTCGCGAAGGTCGATGCGATGTTCAACATGGACATGATCAGCCGCGGCGAGCCGGACCTGATTTTCTGCGACGGCCCCGCTTACGCACGCGGCCTGAAGGATGCGATTCTCAAGACCAACGACGCACTCGCGCAAGGCTTGCGAATCAAGCTCGACACACACCCCGAGTGGCTCCGCCGATCTGATCAGGGTCCGTTCATTGCCCGCAAAGTGCCGTGCGTGCTCTTCAGCGTCGAAGACCACATCGACTACCACGAAGTGACGGACACGAGCGAAAAAGTTTTGCCCGATCTGGTGCAGCGCGTCGCGCGGCTGGTATTGGCGACGACGATCGAGATATCACAGTCGCCACCTGCATTGTCTCCAACAACTCAGGCGACAACTCAGCCAGCAACGCAGTCACCCACACAGTCACCCACACAGTCCGCAGTACCCGCACAGGCCCAACCTTCCAGTACCGCCACTAATGCTCCTGCCGACCAATAATCACCCGCGGGACTTGCTTGCGCGTTACTCTGGATCGCATGGTCCGATATTCGAGATGCGTCATTGAACAACTTGATCGACGTGTGCTGCTTTCCGGCGGCTCGTCCGGACAAGTTACGATTCGGCAAAATACGCTCTTTATCGTCGGCTCAAATCTCGCCGACACGATTACCGTCACCGCGCCTTCACGACAGACAATCCGCATCAGCGCATTCGGCGAGGTGCTGACGATCTCCCGGTCGCTTGTTCGTCGCATCACCGCATCGCTGGGCAGAGGGAACGACGTGTACAGCGCGGCCGCCATCAGCCTGCCTCAGAACATCAACGGTCAGGCCGGGCGCGACTCTATCGTCACCGGATCGGGCGACGATACACTCTTGGGCGAAGACGCGAACGACACGCTTCGCGCGGGCAATGGGCGCGATCTGATCTTCGGCGGCGAAGGCGATGATCGCCTTTTTGGCCAAGGCGGGTCAGACACGATTCAGGGCGACGCGGGCAACGACTTCATTCGCGGCGGGGCCGACTACGACGTCATTCGCGGCCTGCTGGGTCGCGATAATTTTGACCCCGTCGAGAGGTACACCACCGAAGTCTTCGACTACTCGCCGCGGCTGGATGTGGCGATCTAGTTTGCACACTTCCATCGGCCCGAATCGGCTATACTTTGTCGCAATGACGACGCCGAAAATGACGAAGCTAAACTCGACCACGCTGGTTCTCACGACGCTGACGTGTTTGTCTATTGCTCGCCAAACGCTGGCGATCGACCTGCCCAAGGATGCCCGCATCGTCGCGATTCATCCCGGTGCCGTCGCGTTTGAAATTCATCGGCCTCTCGCGCCATCGGGCCCGCTGGCGATTTACGGCGTCGTGTTCGATCGAAGTCAAAACAATCTCAAGCTCGTCACCACCGCCAACGCAGACGCAACGATCGGGCCCATCGCTCGCGGCAGATCGACCGTCAGCGAGCAGGCGAACGCACTGACGAATTCCGAGCAAGTCGCAGTCGCCGCGATCAACGGCGATTTTTTTTCGATGACCGGAACATTCACCGGCACGACCAGCGGCGGGATGATGGTCAACGACGAACTCTTTCGCTTCGTCGACGGGCGAGCGACTTTTGCCGTGCTCGACAAGGACAACACGCCCGTCATTGGCAACATCGATATTGACCTCTCTTTAACGCCGCCTACCGGAGGCAGGCCGATCGATGTGCCCGTGCTCAATCGGCCGATGAGCGCCGCGAATGATTCGATGAATCCGCTGGCGCTCTATTCGCCGCGTTGGGGGAAAACCACAAACACCGACAAGGGCACGCTCGAAATCGCGTTTAAATTTGACGGCAAGCTAGAAGAGAATCAGCAACTCGAATTGCAGATCATCGACGCCACGGAAACGGGCAACCGCGACATCGCGCCCGGCACGCTCGTCCTGGCCGTCGGCCCCAAACTCGCGACGACCTTCCGAGCGTACAAGCCCGGACAAACCATCAAGCTTAGCACGATCGTCAAAAACATGCAGGCAAAATCTGATGGCGGTCACCCGATGGCCGAAAAGATGATCGACCAACTCATCGGCGGCGGGCCGATCCTGATTCGAGACGGCAAAATCGTTCAAGGCGCCGACAAGGATCTGCACCCGCGAAGCGCCGTCGCATTCGACGACAAACAGATCATGCTCATCACGGTCGATGGACGCTCGCCCGGACACAGCCGCGGCATGACGCTTCTCGAGCTCGCAGAGTTTATTAACTCCACTGGCGCGACCAACGCCATCAACCTCGACGGCGGCGGCAGCACGACGATGTGGGTGCGAGGCAAGGTCGTCAACTGGCCCAGCGACGGACGCGAAAGACCCAACCCCAACGGCCTCGCTCTCGTGTCGCTCGGCGGAGTCGGCGAGGCGTCGCAAATCATTCTGCAGCAGTCTGAACCACTCCGCGTCGTGCGCGGTGCAGCACTGCAATTCAACATGCGACTGGCCGACGCGCGACTCAACCCCGTCACGGATGCGCTGATCTCGCTCGCCGCAGATGAAACGCTCGCGTCGATTTCAGGCACGACCGTTACACCAAAGTCGGCCGGGAAGTTCAGCGTCCGCGCGTCGGCCGGTGCAGTTTCGCGCGACATCGCGATCGAAGTCGTCGACGCACCAACGACGCTCGAGGTCGAACCGTCGCGCCTTGAAATGATGCCCGGAAGTTCGCAACTGCTCAGCGTCATCGGCCTCGACGGCTACGGGAATCCGCTGACAATCGACCCGAAGCAGATCAGGACTGAGGTCATCGGCCCGCTCGCGCGCGCTGGAGCGCTCATGGTTGTTGCGGGTCAGCAAGGCGGAAGTGGCGAGGTGATTGTCCGTGCCTATGGAACGGAGACGCGCATTCCGCTTCAAATCGCACAGCCGACGTCTCTGGAAGGCTACGCCGCAGCGGCCGCGACGTGGAATGGATTTCCCGCCACCGTGATCGGCAAAGTGGAGGCCGCGGGAGATGCGGCAAGACTCTCGTGGGATTTTAC
>JBBQKP010000030.1:0-23408 GCA_038326995.1 Tepidisphaerales bacterium | reverse complement strand
TCCTACCCCTGCCCCCCCCCTCCCGGGCCTTTCTTTGTTTTGTTTCACCCCCGATTCCGATCTTGCGATTGCGAACGACCGCGAGCTGACTGGCTGACATCTTCGACACCAGTTCCCCGCCCAACTCGTAGGTTCCGTTTGTGGGTTTATCGAGGCAACCCAAGATGTTCATCAGCGTGCTCTTGCCCGAGCCGCTGGTGCCCATGATGGCGACGTATTCGTTGGTATCGATGTCGAGGTCTACGCCGTCGAGCGCGCGAATTTCCTCGCCGCCGACGCGGTAGTGCTTGGTGATGTTGCGAAGTCGAAGGAGCAAGGTCGTGGCTTAGTTGGCGGGTCTGCTTGCTGCAGTCGTAGTGGTGGTCGCAGCTGCATTGGAAGTCGTGATCGCAGAATCAAGTTCTACATCCTGATCCTGAGCAAGCGCCAGTAGAATTTTGTATGGCCCTGTGATGACCGTTTCCCCTTCGCTCAGCCCGGACGTGACGATCGTGTGCGTCAGGTCGCTCGGCCCGACTTTCACAGGCGTGATGATCGCCTTTCCGTTGATCTTTCTAAACACAACCGTCGCGATCGTCTTATTCAGATCGACCTCGGGCTTAGCGCGAATATCCGTCGGCAAGTCGTCGACCATCCTCCCAAGAACCGCCTGGCTGGGCACTCGCAGAACGCCCGCGTGGTGACGCGTCTGCACATCGACGTCCGCGTTCAAACCAGAAAAAATCCGCTTGCCATTCGTCTGAATCAGAATCTCAGTTTTGTAAAACCGAGCACGGTCGCCCGACGTCAGGTCCTGTGAGTCGGCCAGTGCGACTGACTCCACCGAGCCGTCAAACACTTCGTCTTGATAAGCCTGCATTCGCACGAACGCCTTCTGACCGACGGCAAGCCGCGCGACATCCGCCTCGTCGACTCGAAGTTCGACGATCATACGGTCCAGGTCTGCCACCTCTAAAATCACCGTGCCCGCGTTGTTCATCGTGCCGGTCATGACGAGTTCGCCGACCTCGGCGTTAAGGCGAGTCACGATGCCGTCGATCGGACTGGTGATCTTGGTGTAGCTCAGCGCATCGCGAACGCGCTCGATCTCCGCATCGGCGGCGGCGAGTTCGTACCCCTGCACCTCAAGGCTTACTCGGTCCGCACGGACTCCACCCTCTTCGCCTTCGAGCTGCGCCTTGAGCTGATCGACGGCCGTGAGCGCATCATCAACAGCCGCCTGCGCGACATCATTGCCCTGCAATAGTTGCTCCTGGCGCTTGAGGTCGCGCAGCTTGCTCGTGAGCTGAACGCGAACGGAGCCGAGCTGCGACTCGCGGGCAGTCAGTCTCGCTTCTGACGTTTTGATCTGCGCGATCTGCGCGGCCTTTCGCGCCTCGGCCGCGCGCAGCTGGCTTTCGATCTCGCTCGAATCGAGCTGGACCAACAGATCGCCCGCCTTGACTTGCGCACCCTCGTGCTTGGGCAATTCGACGATCCGCGCGACAACGCGTGCGGAGATCGAAACCTTTGTTTTTGGGACGACTTTTCCGGGCGCGCTGACGACTTCAAAAAGCTCGCCGAGCCGAGGTTCTTCGACCCTGACCTTGACCGCATTCTTCGCCGTCCCGCCAGGCCCGCCCGGAATGCCCGTTCCAAATTGATAAACGAGCCCGCCAGTGACTAGGCCGATAACAAGAAGAACGCCAAGGATGATGAGCAGTCGTCGCACGATGGATTGATGCCTTGATGTTGAATCGGGCGTGTTTTGAAACCCGGGTTTTGACGTGCCATGTTTCGAGTGAACAAAAGCTTTTCTATAGCAGCCAGAAGTTTGCGGGAAATGACTCTTTACGTCAAAGCGGCCTATCAGACATCGAAAATTCTGGCGCTCTGTGTCGCATCTGGGGATCGCATCTGGGGATCGTTCTGGGCATCGTTCTGGGATTTCGCGTTGCCCGGCCCGCCCGGTGGGTTATAGTCTTTCTTAGATTGGATGAAGCACACGTGACAACCAGCAGACCCATCTCGCCCGGAAGCCCGCTTACCGGACGTTACGCCAGACGTGCGCTGGTCATCGCGGCCGAGCCTTCGCAAGCGCATGCGAAGGAGCTTTTGGTTCGGTTGGAATTCGATTGTGAAATGTGCGAGGACCCGTATTCGGCGACGCTCGAATTGCTTCGCAGGCCGATGGTTTTCCGCGCCGTCGTCCTTAGCCTGCAGGGCATTTATCGTGAAGAACTTGCGATGATTAAGACGCTTCGGCATCGCCTGCCTCGGCTCGACGTGTTTGTCATCCAGATCGAAGGACGCGAAGCATCACTCGCCGACGCGATGAAGCTCGGCGCGACCGGCATCATCGCAGAGGACGGCCTGCATCGGCTCATCGACCTCGAACCTGCGGCAGATCGACCCCAGGTTCAGCTCCCGGTTCGAGCCGCACCCATTGCAACGAGTGCGAGGATTGCGATGGCTCCTCCTATTTCACCTGTCGTGCGCGAAGTTCCGATCGATCCAGCCCCGCAGCGACTTTCAGACGACTACGAACTTCCCACTCCCCGCAGGCCCGCTCAGCCTGGGATGCAAAGACCAGATTCGAATCGCCCGCCGGAGTTACTCGTCGAATCAATGCCCGAATCAATGCCCGATTCAATAACCGAGTCCACACCCGAGCCAATGTTCCATGAATTGATCGCCTCCCGGGTTGAACACGCCAACGCGCCCGAACCTGTTCTGACTTCTGACGAAATTCAGGCGTTGCTCGCAGACCAGGATTGATGGAAATGCCCGACCGATCACGTGCCCTACTTGCCGCGCGTCCGCTTGTTGCCGTCGTCGCAAATTCTCTCCCGGCCTATCGTGCGAGTTATCTCCGTCGACTTCACGCGGAGTTGCCCGGCTATCAATTTGTGCTCCTCCTCACGCACGGGCGTCCTGAAATACGCACCGACGATGATGCGACACGACTGCCGATCGAGGTGATCGAGCTCGCAGCGCATCGAGCGACGCGATCTCGCACGAATATAGATCTGCTGCGCGATCAAGTCGCTCAGTGGAAAATCAGCAAACAGATCAGTGACTGGCTCGACGAACATCAGGCGGCAGCCGTTTTGTGTGTCGGATACAACGATCCGGGCCGTCTTCGTATTCTCTCGCAAGCAAGGAAAGTCGGCCGGGCCACGCTCACGTTTGGTGACGGCAACATTAGGGGCGACACCGCGACGGGCATTCGCGCCGTCGCCAAGCGACAATGGATTCGACGAATCGTTTCCCTCTCAGACGCGATCTGTTGTAACGGCGAACTGGGTCGGCAATTTTTTTTGAAATACGGCGCGACGGCCGAGCAGATTTTCTTCACACCCTATGAGCCCGACTATTCGATTTTTCGTCCGGATGCACATTCAGACAACCGCTCAATGATTTTCGTCGGCCGACTCGTCAATGCTCAAAAGCGTGTTGACCTCTTGATCGATGCGTTTATTCGCATCGCTGCGGATCGGCCAAACTGGTCGCTTCAGATCGTCGGCGATGGAGAAGATGACGCGATGTTGAAGTCACGTGTTCCGCGCGAGCTGGCTTCTCGTGTGCTCTGGCGTGGGCCGATAGCAGATCCTGATGAAATGGCGAGGGTTTATCGCTCTGCGGACGTCCTGGTTGTGCCCAGCGATTTCGAGCCGTGGGGTCTGGTAGTGAACGAAGCCGCCGCGTGCGGGCTCGCAGTGGTTGCGAGTGATGCGGTGGGGGCAGCATTTGAGATCGCACCAGACTTCATGTTCCCGCGCGGAGACCTGGCCGCGCTCTCGCGTATGATTCTTCATGTCACGCAGCCCGACATTCTTCAGCAAGCCCGCCGCGATACGGTTACGCTTCTTGCGAGACATCGCATCGAAAAGGACCCGGTTCGCGGACTATCGCATGCACTGGAATACACATTTGCACGTGCTCGACTCCGATGATCGAAATTTTGGTTTGAATTTTAGTCGGGTATCGAAATTGAGTTATAATTTGCCGCGTGAGCCAGCAGCATCAAAAGAACAAGCACGACGACGAGCTGGTCATTGAGCAGGATGTAGAGACGCTCGCGTGCATGGAAGTGCGCGGAGGTAATCAGGCGATCAACGCATCGTTTGTCACGCCCGGACTTGAAATCCACATCGTCTCCATGCCGTTTCGCCCGACCCAGGATCACGACGTTGCCGCCGGCGGTGATGTGCACTACATCAGCGCGTGCGGCGAGGGACGCATTACTCGACTGCTCGTCGCCGATGTCGCGGGACATGGCGATGCGGTCGCATCCATCGCGACGACGCTCCACCAGATCATGCGGCGATACATCAATCACATCGACGCGAAAAAACTCGCACGTGTGATGAATGATCGCTTCAGTGCCGTCTCCAATCCCGGCCGATTCGCGACTGCAATCGTAGGGACGTATTTTGCGCCGACGGGCGAGTTGACCCTCGTCAACGCCGGGCATCCTCCGCCAGTCGTGTTCCGCGCCGCGACTGGAAAGTGGCTCAGCAGTCTTGACGCGATCGATCGCGATGAGGTGGGAAATGGCGACATCACCAACTTGCCGCTGGGCATCGTCGATGGAACGGGTTACTCGCTCGTGCCGCTTGAGCTCGGCGTCGGAGATGCGCTTCTGATTTACACCGACGCGCTGAGCGAATCGCAGAACGCGGCGGGCGAAGTGTTGACGGAAGAACGCCTGTGCAAGCTTCTTCCCGCGATCGGCAAGGGTCAGACGCTGTCGCAGTGGAGCAAGCAGGTCGTCGATTTGGTGCGACGGGCGCACCCGCGCAACCTGGTAAGTGATGACACGACACTCGTGATTTGTCGCGCGACAAGTGGCGCGACGAAGGCGACCTTTGTCGGCCGGATGGGAGGCCTGAAACGGTTCTGTGTCAACGCCGTGACGGGTAAGGGCATCAGCTGGCCCGAGATGTCGGTGCGAAACATCGTCGGCGGAATTTTTCCTCGCATGTCTCGGTTTGGTTCGAAGAAGAATAGCAAAACGAAAATCGGGCGACCTTAAGAAAAGATCGCCCGAGTGTTGAAATATTGAAAAGAGACCTGACTATTCGCTCTTGTAAAACAGCATTTTCTTGCCGTCCTTACTTGCGACGCGAAGCCGCAGCCCGGTCTTGAGCGCTTCAGAAGTTACGGCCGATGCGACGTCGCGCGGGTTCTTGATACTTGCATCATTGATCTGCGTGATGACGTCGCCTTCTTCCAACCCAATCTGCTGCGCGATCGATCCCGGCACGATCTCGGCCACGGCGACACCTTCAGAACCCTCGGGTAATCCCGCTTCTTTCAGTGCTTCCGCATCGGCCACGTTGATGCGAACGCCCAGGCGAACCTGAGTTGACTCTGGCGCACTTTGCAAAGGTCGACCCATCTCGGCGAGTTGCTCGGGCAACTCACCCAGCGTCACTTGCACATCTTTAAATTCACCGTCACGCCAGATATGAAGCGTCACATCAGTCCTGGGCGGGAGGTCGGCGATTTGCTTACGCAGGTCTCGCATCGACGTCAGCGGCTTTGTGTTAAGCCGGGTCACGATATCGCCCGGCTCGAGCTTGCCCTTCGCCGGACTGTCGGAGGGGATTTGCGAGACGATGACTCCGGCCGGCTCTTTGTATCCGAGCGAAGCGACCATTTCCGGGTTCGCGGAAATATCCTGAATCATCACGCCCAGATAGCCGCGAACGACGCGTCCTTCGCCGCGAAGACTGTCGATGACCGCCTTTGCTTGATTCGAAGGGATCGCAAAACCAACACCACTGAAACCGCCCGTACGCGACGCGATAGCCGTGTTGATGCCAATGACTTCGCCTCGCATGTTTACCAGCGGCCCACCCGAGTTGCCCGGGTTGATTGCGGCATCGGTCTGGATGAAATTTTCGTATCCTTGTCTCGCCTGAAGAATACCGACTTCGCGGTCGATGGCGCTGACGATGCCCTGGCTGACCGAGCCGGTGTATCCAAATGGACTTCCGAAGGCGAGCACAAGGTCGCCGCGTTCTGTCGAGTTGCTGTCGCCCCATTTGACGGTCGAGGCCTTATCGATCTTGACCTTGAGAAGCGCGACATCGGTTCGCGGGTCAGTGCCGACGACTTGCACGTCATCGCCCTTGACGACTTTGCCGTCGCTGAACCGAACCGAGATCGTGGTCGCGTCGCCCGCGACGTGATTGTTGGTCGCAATCCAAGCGAAGCCTTCGACGTGGTCGATGACAAATCCTGAGCCCTCGCCCTGCTGATTCTGTTCTGGAATTTCAGGCAGATTCATACCCGGCGGCACATCGGGCTGTCCGTCGCCGTCGCGGTCGGGGAATGACCTTCGGAACTGGTCGAGCATCGAAGTCCCAGCCACCGATTTTCGCGACACATCAATTTGAACGACAGACGCGTCTACGAGTTTGGTCACGTCCTTGAACGCGGCCGCGAGATTGATGGCGTGCTTCATGGCCGCGGACGGCTCGTTGCTGTCGGATTGTGCCTGCGAGACTTGAGGCTCTGCGCGCGCGAATTGCCCGTTGCCGATCAAGCTGGAAGAGACTTGCCACACCGACAGGGCGATCGCCCCGCTGGCGATGAAGGCGAGCGTCTTTTTCAGTGCAAATTTCTTGCTCGATCCGACTGGCTTTTGTCCTGAGACGGACTGACTCGTGTTCGTGGAATTGGTGTTCTTGTA
The DNA here is from genome assembly GCA_038326995.1 of Tepidisphaerales bacterium. Taxonomy (GTDB): domain Bacteria; phylum Planctomycetota; class Phycisphaerae; order Tepidisphaerales; family Tepidisphaeraceae; genus JBBQKP01. The sequence continues at coordinate 16,726 of JBBQKP010000030.1, read as the reverse complement.
ATTGGTGTTCATTTTGCTCGTTCTTGTTTGGTCTTTGTCGGACGAGATTTGTCCACACTAAGACTCTTAAGGTTGAGTCCCCATTGTTCGATTTCTGTTTCAAGCTCCGCACGCTGGTCAGCCGCAAGTAAGTACGACTGCTCGGCCGAGGGATAATGACGGGCCTGTATGTCCTTAACGTACTTCCGGGCGGCGAGTTGCAACGGCGAGGCCATATCTGCAAGTTTAGGCGCGAAGCGAGGCGTAACAGCGCTCAGCCCCAGAATGTCGTTCAGAACCACCACGTGCGAGTGACACGACGGGCCCGCGCCGCAGCCGATTATCGGTACTTCCACCAGTTGAGCAAGCAATTCCGCGACTTCACCGGGCACGGCCTCGAGCAGCACCGCCGCTGCGCCCGCGACTACTAAATCGTGAGCGAGATCCACAATCCTCATCACTTCGTCGGCGGTTTTGCCTTGTGACTTGTATCCTCCCAGCAGTTTAACGCTTTGCGGCCTGAGCCCCAGATGAGCCACCACGGCCACGCCGTTATCCGCAAGCGACTGCACGTGACCGATGTGCCCACGACCCGTCTCAAGTTTTATCGCATCGCACCCCGAACGTTTCACCATGCTGGCGGCAGATTTCAGCGCCTGTTGCCGGGTGGAATAACTGCCGAACGGCAAATCGCCGATCACCAGCGCGTCGGGGGCTCCGCGCCTGACCGCGGCCGTCAGCTCGATAAGAAATTCGAGCGAAATCGGCAGTGTGCTGTCGTATCCAAGAATCACATTTGCCGCAGAATCACCGACCAGAAACGCACGAACGCCCGCGGCCGACAATAGCCGCGCCGTCGTGTAGTCGTAACACGTCAGCATCGGTGTGGCGACGTGCTTCTTTTGGTCTGGTTGGCGAAGTTGCTGAAGCGTCAGACGGGTTGAATTCATGCGAGAGAGCGTAACCGATGCACCGCCATCAGGGCGAGCCGAAGCGACGCCCTTACTTCTTCGACTTTGCGATCGCATCTTCGATGCCGCCGATATATCGGAACGACTGCTCGGAGAGCGCATCCGCGCCGCCGTCACACACGGCCTCGAAGCTCTTGATCGTGTCGGCGAGTTTCACGTACACGCCCTTCATGCCGGTGAACTGTTCGGCCACGAAGAACGGCTGGCTGAAGAACAGTTCCAGCTTACGAGCGCGTGACACGACAAGCTTATCTTCTTCGCTCAGTTCATCGACGCCGAGAATGGCGATGATGTCCTGAAGATCGCGGTAGCGCTGGAGCATCGTCTGCACCTTACGGGCGACGCGATAGTGATCCTCACCGACGATAAGCGGATCAAGAGCACGCGAAGACGAAGCGAGCGGATCGACGGCCGGGTAAATGCCCTTGCTGGCGATGCGGCGTTCGAGATAGATGAACGCATCCAAGTGGGCGAACGCGTTGGCGGGCGCGGGGTCGGTCGGATCGTCGGCGGGCACGTACACGGCCTGCACGCTGGTGATCGCACCCTTCTTTGTCGATGTGATACGCTCTTGAAGCTGACCCATTTCCGTCGCAAGGGTCGGCTGGTAACCGACGGCGCTGGGCATGCGCCCGAGCAATGCCGACACTTCTGAACCCGCCTGAGTGAAGCGGAAAATGTTGTCGATGAAGAGCAGCGTATCGGCGCCGGTTTCGTCGCGGAAATACTCGGCCATGGTCAGTGCACTCAGGGCCACACGAAGACGCGCGCCCGGCGGCTCGTTCATCTGGCCGAACACCATGACGGTCTGATCCAGAACGCTCTTGCCTGTGTTGCCGATCTTGGCTTCCTGCATTTCGAGCCAAAGGTCAGTGCCTTCGCGGGTGCGTTCGCCCACGCCCGCAAACACCGAGTAGCCGCCGTGCTGCTGGGCGATACGTGCGATCAGTTCCTGAATGACGACGGTCTTGCCCAGACCCGCCCCGCCGAACAATCCGGCCTTGCCACCTCGAATGAACGGCGTGAGAAGATCGATGATTTTGATGCCGGTTTCGAACACCTCGGCCTTGGGGGTAAGATCGGCGAAGTCCGGGGCGTTGCGGTGAATGGGCCTCGACTGGGTCGCGCCGACGGGCCCGCGATTGTCGATCGGTTCGCCGAGCAGGTTAAACACGCGGCCTAGCGTTTCCTTACCGACAGGTACGCTCAAAGGCGCGCCGGTGTCTGCGACGGCGTCGCCGCGCTTCAGGCCGTCGGACGATCCCAGTGCTATCGCGCGAATCTTTCCGCCGCCCAAGTGCTGCTGCACCTCGCCGGTCACAGTGATCGTGCTGGTCTTGATCGAGACCGCATTATAGATGCCCGGGAGTTGTTGTTCGGGGAACTCGGCATCGAACGTTGATCCAATGACTTGCGTAACTTTTCCTGTGGCGGGCATGGAGGTCTCCAATGGGTTCTAAAATCCGGGTCTACTGAAATTGGTCCACATCTAGGACATCCGGATGCGGGCCCGGGATTGTAGTTGCAAGATCGACGCGAGCAAGCGCGACGACACACAGGACAGGTTCAACACAGGCGCATTCATGAGACAACTCGCCGCAGGCTACACCTGATCAGTATAAGGAGCAGGCGAGATCATCGACTTGATTTCAATCGACACGCTATTGACCTTGTGTCGCGTTCTCGTATAGTTGCCCGACTACCGCGGGGTAGAGCAGCCTGGTAGCTCGTCGGGCTCATAACCCGGAGGTCGGAGGTTCGAATCCTCCCCCCGCTACTGTTCTCGCCCTCGATTCACACCATGTGTCGAGGGCGATTCGGTTTAATGATTTCCTTCAATGAATTCCCGAGTCGGATTTCTCTAATTTTTTCATCCCCATCGAAAGCATGTCCATGAAATTGCTCGAAGGTAAAACCGGCCTCATCCTTAACATCGCCAACGACCGCTCCATTGCGTGGCACATCGCGGAAAACTGCCTCAAGCAAGGTGCGACTTGCGGCTTCGGCTACCTGCCGATGGGAGATGCGACCAAGAGTGAGCGCAGAGTTCGTCGATCGATCGACGAGCTTAACCTGACCGACTATTGGCTTCACACGTGCGACGTCGGTTCCGACGAGTCGATCGCCGCGTTCTTCGACGCCGCCAAGTCGAAGTTCGGCAAGATCGATTTTCTCGTGCACTCCCTCGCGTTTGCGAACAGAGATTATCTGGCGATCGGCAAGTTTACCGAGACGCCACGAGAGGTTTATAAGCAGGCGTGCGACATCAGCGCGTACTCGCTGATCGCCCTCACCCGTGCCGCGCTTCCGCTCATGGCCGACGGCGGATCCGTCATTGCGATGACCTACCTCGGCAGTGACAAGGTCGTCCCAGGATACAACGTCATGGGCGTCGCCAAAGCAGCCCTCGAATCGACAGCACGTTATCTCGCGTACGAACTCGGCGAGAAGAAGATTCGCGTCAACACCATCAGTGCGGGCCCGGTTCGTACGCTCAGCGCGATGGCCGTCGGCGGGATCGACGACATGTTCCATCACGTCGAAAAGAAGAGCCCGCTCAAACGAAACATCGACGGCGACGAAGTCGGCAAGACGGCCGTCTATCTGCTGAGCGATCTTAGCAGTGGCGTGACGGGCGAGACGCTGTTTGTCGACAGCGGGTTCAACACCGTTGGCCTGTAAAGTCGGCCCGTAACTTTATTCGTCACTCGACGGATTCGAGCCGCATTCCGGCGACCCACGGCTTTCCATTGCGAAACGCCGCGAGCGTCATCACGCGTCCGCCCTGCGGCTGAATCTCGACGATCTCAATCGTGCCCGATCCGGTGATGACTTGCCCCGCGTCGTTGATCACGCCTGGAATGCTGGGCGTCTGCGTCGCGTGCGGGATTACGCGCACCAACGTCACCGTCGCGACGGGCTGTTCGCCATCCATCAAACGCACCCGACATCCAGGCCAGGGGAACAGTCCACGAATCAGATTCGCAATCTCCGTGCTGCTGCGGTTCCAGTCGATCAGACTCGTTTGCCTCGTCAGCTTCGGCGCGCGAGTCGCCTGAGTGTGATCCTGTTCGATGGGCTTTGACGTGCCGTTCTGAAGTTCGCTCAGTACCCTCGGCACGAGCACCGCGCCGTCCTTCGACAATACTTCGTGCAACTCGCCTGTGGTCATCGAACTCGGAACTTCGACACTGCTCATGGCCAGCACCGAGCCGGCGTCCATTCGTTGTGCGAGGCGTATGACCGAATTGCCCGCGATCGCGTCGCCGTTGATCACCGCCCAGTGAATCGGCGCGGCCCCGCGATACTTGGGCAATCGTGACGCGTGCAGATTTACCGCCCCCAATCTCGGCCGACTTATCACGTCGTCGTTGATCTTCTGCCCGAACGCGATCACCACCAGCACATCGCAATCAGGCATCGGCTCGACATTTAAGTCCGCTGTGCGAATCAGATTCAACCCGCGCTCGATCGCGAAATTTGACACGGGCGTCGGCGTAAGTTTTGAACCGCGTCCTGCCGGCTTGTCGGGCTGTGAGTAGACGCACAGCACTTTCGCGCCGAGGTCCAGAAGTGCCGCGAGCGTCGGCACGCCGAACTCGCCAGAGCCCGCGAAACACACTGTCATGCCGTCCAATCTATCTTGTTTCGTCATTGCAGGCATCGTGAGAGATCGCTTCGCACAAGGCAATCGCACAAGGCAATCGCATGATAAAATGCCGCCTACATCCATTTTGACCGCTCGGTCGGATCGGAATCTTCCGTCGATCGATTGACGCGTGCGATTGTTTGCCGATGTGATGCGCTGTTCAGCATGTCCAATCCGGGCCGGGGCAGATGCACGTAGCGATCGGCGGCGCGCTGTCTTCGAAGGTTCGCCGCACGAAGAATGTCGTCGGGCAGACTCGCGAGCACTTCGATCGCGCGCCACTGTCGATCGAGCGTGTGACACACCGTCAGCACATCAACGCTCGCGTAAGCGGCCGCGGTGATCGACTCATCGAAGCCGAAAAAGTTTGCGACCGCTTTCATCTCCATGTCGTCCGAAAACACCAGGCCGTCGTAGCGCATCTCTCCGCGAAGAATCGGCTTGATCACATGCGGGCTGAGCGTCGCGGGCATGGTGCTGTCGAGGGGCGAAAAGATGACATGACTCGTCATCATCGAAGCAACTCCAGCCTTGGCGGCGGCGAAGAACGGAGGCAGTTCAACGCTGCGAAGTCGATCCATGCCGTGGTCGAGCCGAGGCAAGGCGTGGTGCGAGTCGGTGCTGGTGTCGCCGTGGCCGGGAAAGTGTTTCGCACACGCCGCCACGCCCGCAGACTGCATTCCGGAAATCATCGCACACGCCATGTTCGAAACGACAAGTGGGTCTGAGGAGAACGAACGATCCGCGATCACCGGGTTGAGCGGATTCGTATCGACATCGACGACGGGCGCAAAATTCAGATCGACACCCACGCAGCGAAGTTCCGTTCCTAACATCGTCCCGATCTCACTCGCGACATTCACGTCGCCTAATCGCCCCACATCGCGCATCGAAGGCACGGGCGAAAACCCTTCACGAAATCGCCTTACCCGGCCGCCCTCCTGATCGACGCAAATCAACACCGGCCCGGGCGCGCGATTTCGAATTTCTTTGCACAATTCGGAAACTTGCTGAGGCGTTTCGACATTCCGCGTAAACAGCACAACTTGTCCGACGCCCGCATCGAGCAACTTGCCCAGCGTGTGTGGAACCGACAAGCCCTCGAAACCGACACACATCATCCCCGCCGCCAGACGTGCACTGTCACTTGAAGTGTTCATTCCTTGCCTCCGAGAACTTCGTCGATTGTGCCGACGACGGTCGGAATCGATCCCGCTGAAATCGCGGGTTCGGTTAGAGAGCCGCGAACGGTAATTTGTAATAGCTCACGACGGGTCGCGCGAAGCAGATCGCCGATGATGGGGAGCTGTTTCCCCGATGTGTCTGTTCTAAAGTTCAGATCGATCGTTTTGTTACCGAAGTCCAATTTGCCGCCGCCGTCGATGAGCATTTCGTTCGAGCGAATCTGCAGTCGGTCGAACGAAAGAATATTGTCTTGCAGGCTGTAACTGGCGTCGGCGTTCTTGAAACCGCCGGTGAACGGCAAACTCAAACTGACGATCTGAGTCACGCCCAGGAGCAGCGGAAGTTGCGCTAACTCATCGCCCGAAAGGCTCATGTCGCCTCGACCTCGGCGGCGAATCGGCGCATCCGGATTAAGCGAATCGCGCGAGATTCCTTCGATCGAAAGCGACGCACTGAGTTTTCCACTCAGCGGCGTTTTGGAAGTGGTTGCCAGCCTTGAAACGTCCGCATCTCTCAGCAACAGCTCACCGCGGTATGCCACGGGCGTCTGATCGAGAAACATCACGCCTTCGCCAGCAAGCCGGCCTCCAGCAAGCTGCAGATCGCCGTCGCGAATTTCGAGTCGCCTACCCTGCTCGACTCCGGTTTCGCCTGCGAGAATGATGCGCGCTTTCGCGTCGGTCGCGTCCAGTCCCGAGAGCTTCAGCTTCGACATCGCGATCTGCGACGTGAATCGCCGAACCGTATCGCCGCGCGATGATCCGCTGAGTTCGACCGTGCCAAACACGTCGCTGAGCGGCACGCCGACGTTCATCGAGTTCGCAGCAAGCTTGAGCGTCGTCGCAAACTCCACGACGGCTTGATCCGCCGGCGTGGATGCAGGCGTGGATTCAGGCGTCAATAAAGACGGGGTTGCAGGCTTGTACTGAATCGACCCGCTGTTGATATCGATCGGCCCGGTCACGGCGAAGTCGCGAAGTGTTGTAGCGGCGGCGGCAGGTAGCGCCGAAATCAGTTCGTTATCGAGCCCGACGCCAGTGCCGGATATCGCCAGTGAGAACGCAAATTCGTCGTCTGGAAGCACGTCGCCGTTGATGAGAAACTTTCCCATGGGGCGACTCGCGCGAATGTCAGTAAGCTTGATCAGCTTAGGAGTCGCGATGACAGTCCCGCCCGTGAGTTCCATTGCGGCAGGAAAAAAATCCGGCGCGATGCGAGCTTTAACAGGCTGAACTTCAATTTTGAAATCGACGTCACTTCGTGTCGCGGGCAACTGCGCCTCGAAGTGGGCCGAACCGGCAATATCGCCGCTGAGGTGAAGGCTGGTGATCGCCGTTTGCCACTGTGCGGGTAAGTCGCCCAGCAGAAGCGGGTCGATCGTGAGAAGCGGCGTTCGAATGTTTGCTTGCAGGCTCGTCTTCGATTCCGCCACGTCGAGCTTCATCTCAGGATCGATCGCCAGATTGATTACCTGATTGATCACCTGATTGATCACCTGATTGATCACCGGCTTAATCACGGGGTTGATCTCCTGCTTCGACCAATCAATCAATGCGTCGCCCGTGATGGTTTGATCGTTTCGTTTTGCGCTGGCGGATGAGATGATGAATCGGGTTTCCGTCAGTCGTGCTGCGGCGGTGACGTCGGTCAAAGGCACTCCGTTTTCGCTAAACCGAGCACGACCGCCGGTCAGCTTTATCTCAAGGTCAGGTGCGAACGCCACTCCGCCGGTTGATGCACCTGCCGGGCGGAGCGTGCCCGTGGCATCGAGCGTGCCCGTCAGGTTCGCCGTCAAAAGCGCCTCGGCGACGCCGCTTGGCAACGCAGCCCGCAGCGATTCATCGACTGCGAACGAACTCGCTCGAACGGTCAGCACCGTCGGCCTGATTTGTCGTTCATCCGTGGCTACCGTGCCTTCGATCTGTAAGACAGATTCATTCGGACCTGCCGCACTCATCTGCGCAATCTCAACGTAACCGCTTCGATAAATTATGTTGCCACGCAGATTCGCAAACGGATAGGCGAATTCGACAGGTCTGGCGACGCCGTCAAGGATGTCGATATCGGTGTCGTAGCTCCAGCGTTGGCGGACACCTTCGGGGCGTTCGATTCGCACGTGCACGTCGCCGCGCAATCCGGGGGTGTTGTCTGCTCCATTCGCGCGAAGTTGATTCAGCACATTTCGCACGGGTTGTGAAAGCGCTGCAAAAAGTCTCGGGTCGTTGCTGCTCAAGTTGGTCGCCTTGATGTCGATCAACACGTGCGAATCCTGAAGGAGCGGCTGCACGAATCCGTTGACCGTCGCCTTCGCCTGTGCGTTCGATGATTCCAGCGCTCCAAATCCGACAATATTCTCGAGCGAGAGTCTTTGTTGCTTGCGTTCACGATCCCAGGAAAGACCGACGACGCCGTTCACATTCCGCAATGGATACCGAAAACCTTCAAAGGTAAATCCTGCATCCAACACTTCGATCCGACCTTCAAGTTTTGTTTCTGAGCTTCCAGGATCGCGGGTGATGGAAACATCGATTCGGCCGCTGCCTGTTGGAAGGAAACGATAGTACAGTTCGCGAACGGCTGCCGGCATGGAGTCTATGAAAGAAAGTCTTTGCGACAGTTTTAATGGCTGGTCGGACGGATTGGTAATTCTTAGAACAAGAGGCGCGGCCGGCGAGAGTCCGTCCAGTCGCCCCGATGCCTGAAGGCGATTGCCATCAACACTCGCCGAGAGGTTGAGAATTTCGACCGCGTCCTGAGTGAAACGCAGATCCGCATCAGCGTTTTCCAGGCGAATTGGATCTTGTGAGATTTTCATCCGCCCATAAAGGAAGCGTCTTGCGATCGCATTTATGCCCCCGGCACTATCGCTTTTAGAGGAGTTGACCGGGTCGGCAAGCAAAGCGAGTAACTGCCTGTTCTTTGCCTCTGATGGTGCGAACCATCGAACGGGCGAGGCGCGAAACGTGACGCCGCGAAACTGAACGTCGATCGTGAACCCAAGCTTGCCCCGGCCTGTTGTGCGAGGCGATTGGCGAACTGTTTTACCGTCAGTTGATGATGTCTCGGTGATATCAGGCATCTCAATGACGCGAATCTGCGGAATGTCAAACTGCCCGGCGAGTTCGAGTTCGGTAAGGAAGTCGCGGACACGTTTGGGCATGAGCGCGGGAAGCTGATCGAGTTCGACGCCTCGCAGGTCGGCGCTGAGCAAGGCCTGACCGGATTCGAGTATGCGCGACGACGCAATTCTTCCACCGAAATGCGGGCCGGGACCGGCGGTGGTGCGTGTTTGCACGTTCCAGATGTAACCGGTTCGCTGGTCGTCTGCGCGAAGCTGTCCATCAACATCGATCCCGCCCAGGTCGTGTCGAACGCCGAGATGAATCTCGCCGCGTTCAACTCTTCCTGCACGCAGGAGAATTTTGGGCAGAGCGACTTCGCGCTGTTGGTCTACGGGACGCGTTGCCGACGCGCGGTCGGCGTTTCGTATGTCGTGACGTGCGAACATCGATTCGATCGGCCAGGTGTTGGTGTCGATGTCTTCGTCGAGCCGCAGGACGGCATGGTCGGCGATGATAGTCAGGGCAGGGGCATCGGTTGCGAAGAGTGAAAGCGGACTGTATTCGACTTGCACAACACGTGCCTTAATCGCGGGCGAAGTGGGAGCTGAGGATGGATCACGGGAGAAAATCGCGACGTCACTCAGCTTGATCCCGCCGAATATTGTGACTTGCGCGCTGGCGATTTTCACGTCAGCATTGATGCGAGAAGAAACGATCCATTCGATGAGCCGGGCGGCGCGTGACGAATCACGTAGATAAGCGTAAACGCCGATCGACGAGAGCAGGAGAGCGAGAATCAGCACTTGAACGACGCGCACGACGCGCCGTAGCAGGCGGAGAGATTTCGCACCGACGCGCGACGATGTCTGGTGTGGCGTGAGCATCATGTTTGGTTCGGTATTCCTAGCTCATCTTTTTCGTCAACTTCGCCGAAGTCATCACCGTCTGCGGATTCGCGGCGAATCAGGGCCGCCGCACCCATGCCTGCAAGAACCCCAATAATGGGCTCAATGGGCACCCGATATCGAAGAGAACCCACCGTGAGAGTATGCACCATCGCGATGTAGAGCACAGGCATCGCCAGCATCAGCTTCGTGCCGCGTGAGACACGCGACGACCAGAGGCCCATGACGGCGAGCGTGAAAATGGGGACTGAAAATACGATCGCCGCTGCGACGTGAAGTTTGTTCGAACCGAACTGATCGCTCAGCGGAATCGGACTGAACGTGCGTGCCAGTTTTATTCCAGCGAGTTCGATCGCGCGAAGCGGATTTTCGATCGCCCAGTCGCGTGCTTTCGACTGCAGATACGAACTTCGAACCGATTCGTTCATGATCCGCAGTTCAGGCATGGCCTGCGTGAATCGCTGATCGGATTGGCCCGTTGCTGCGGGGTTGTACCCGTCGTACCAGGTGAAGCCGCTGTTGGTGGTCGTCCATATCCATTCGCCCGTTACCGCGCGATTTCGAAGTGCCCACGGAAACAAAAACGCGAGAGTCAGAACGCCTGCGAGAAAGGCGACGGGAATTCGGCGTCTGGTTGTTGGAAAGTGATATTCCACCAAAGCACACGACGACACCGCCAGCAAAACCGGAAGCCCGATCAAGCTCGGCCGAAAGTAGATTGACATCACCAATAGCAGAATGCCAAGCCACCAGATGACGCTGGCTTTCCACGACGACTGCGCGCGTGTGGGCGGACTGCCGATGAAGAGAAGTAACACGCCCCACGTGATGAGTGAGGCGGAGATCGTTTCAGTAAGAATCAACCCGCTGAAGTAAATAAGAAACGGGTTGAGCACGACAAACAATGCGGCCAGCAACCCGCAAATGCATGAGTTCGAAATGCGAAACGCCAACATCGCCGCCGCGACTGCAGTCAGCGTGTCGATCAGCGACTGAGCGATGCGAATCCATCGTGCATTTCCATCCATTGCCGCGACGACCATCGGATAGCCGGGCATTCGAAATGCATGAACCAGCGACCCGAAACGCGGATCAACGAACGCAAGCTCGCCCCGCTCGCGCAGGGCATCGCCGGCCTGGAGATACTCCAACTGATCGGGAAGCGCATCGAGTGATGTGCCATCGCGTGAGACGGCCCATCCGATTCGCATCGCAAGGCCGATCAGCAAGATCGCGAGAAGCGCGATCGTAAACCGACGATTCGACATCGCGTGCAAAGATTTCGGCAGAGCGATATCCATCATTCATTATCCCCTTCGTGTTCGCGCTGACGCCCTTCAGGTGATTCTCGATATCGCATTTGAATCAGCATCTCCGACAAATCGGCGTCGTCCATCTCCCACCAGTCCGGAATCATCGACGCCGCCATGCCGCGAGATTCGGCGATCATCTCGCGCAGCGTCTCTCGCAATGTTTCATCGGATACTTCTCGCAACCTGACCATCGTCGTTGCACAATACCACAGATGAGCTACCAGAACCGAGTCGTGCCGAGCGATCTCGACATTCTCTGCGAAGCATGCGGCTACACCCTCACCGGCCTGCCCGTATCCGGACAGTGCCCCGAATGCGGCGAGGCGATCGCAATCAGTACCACCGCCTCGCCCCGGCATGCTCCTGTGTGGGAGAGGGCCGTGGGAACAAGCGCGTTCACTTCGACCGCCCTCTCGGTGATGAATTCGCCACGTGGATTTTTTAAGACGCTCTCGCTGGAAGAGCATCCTCGCTCGAGGCGGTTCCGCACGTTCAGTGTGATGCTGCTGGCGATCATTTCGTGCGTCGCAGTCACCCTTCACTACAACTGGGCGATCGCGTTCTGGGGCTTTTCGCCTCTCACGTTTTCCGCGATCGGCATCAGCCTGGCGATCGGCGCTGTGGGCGCGAAAATCGTGCTTCTTTTCGGCCTGCTTCTGGCGAAGCCGATCGCGTGGCTCACGACATTGGAGTCGAACTTCTGGGGCTATCGCATGCCCAGGCCGCGCGTGCAGCGCGCTCTGGATTACCACGCCATCCATACCATTCCCGCGGCGATCGTGATTCTGTTGGTCGTGATCGCGCATCGCGTGCTGCTGTCGCTTTCGATCGTATCAGGGGCCGACGGAATTACGTATCTTTATACGCTCAGTGCGGTCACGGTTGTCTGCGTCGGATACGTCTTCTACACCTACACACTGGCGATGCGTGCGATCATGTTCGCGAATAACCGAGTCGAAACTTTAGCCGCTAAGGAACCATGACCAGAGACGGAAATACCGTTGGATTTGTTTCCAGCATCGAAGGGATTCACCACGACACGGGTCCGCATCACGCGGAACGGCCTGACCGTCTTCGTGCGATTCATCGTGCGCTGCGCGAGAGCCACTGGCTGACTTCGCCCGACCCGTTTCCGGACTTCCAACTTTTGCTCGGAGCCATGCAGCCCGCGATCTCTCCGCTGATTGAGTTGCCATGTAGACCCGCGACGCTGGACGAAATCGCGCTGGTCCATCCGATGAACGTGATCGAAGACGTGCGTCGCCGAAGTGCGGTGTCGATGGTGCTCGACGACGGCGACACGCCGACATGCCCGGCCAGCTTCGACTGCGCTTTGCTCAGCGCGGGCGGAGTTATTGAAGCGACGATCGCCGTCGCTAGCGGCCGCGTGCACCGAGCATTCGCCTGCGGCCGTCCACCGGGCCATCACGCCGAGCCGACCAGGCCGATGGGCTTTTGCCTTTTCTCCAACATCGCGATCGCGGCTCGCTATGCACAGCAGGTTCTGGGAATCGGAAAAGTTGCGATCGTCGATTTTGACGTCCATCACGGCAACGGCACTCAGGCGGCCTTCGAAGACGATCCCACCGTTCTCTTCATCAGCATCCACCAACACCCGCGTACGCTCTATCCCGGCAGCGGCTACGAGCACGAGACGGGCATCGGACGAGGTGAGGATTACACCCTCAACGTCTGCATGAACCCCGGCACGGACGACGACGATTACGCCGCCGCGTTCGACCGAAAAATCATCCCGCGTCTTGATCGATTTCGCCCCGAACTGCTGATGATCTCGGCCGGCTTCGACGCGCACGCTGAGGACCCATTGGCGCAAATCAATCTTTCTGAAGAAGCATTCGAAGTCATGACGCAGAAGCTGACGAGCGTGGCAGACGCACACTGCGATGGACGCGTCGTGAGCGTACTGGAAGGCGGCTATCACCTTCGCGCACTGGGGCGATCGGTCGTGCGACACGTGCGAGGTTTGGCGACGTCGTGACACGAGCATTGCGATCGCTGATCCTTTCAAATTACCGCAGCTTGACGCTCGCGACGCCCACCGCCGCGAGCATTGCTGCAATCAGCCAGAACCTCACAACGACTTGTGTCTCGCTCCATCCGACTTTTTGGAAATGGTGATGAAGCGGGCTCATGAGCAAGAGCCGCACGCCTGTTCCCGTTCGCTTGCGCGAATATTTAAAGTAGCTGACCTGTACCATCACCGATAGCGCCTCTGCGACGAAGACTGCGCCGATGACGATCAGCAGCAGTTCGTGTCGGGTGACAATGGCGATGTAGCCAAGAAGTCCGCCGACGGCGAGAGAACCGGTGTCGCCCATGAACACGCTCGCGGGGTGCGCGTTGAACCAAAGGAAGCCCAGGCACGCCCCGCCGAGTGCCGCCGCCACGACCGCCATCGCCTTGGCCTGTGGAACGTGGTGGTACAAGAGCGTCGCCGACCATTCAGTGTCGCCGACAATGAGCGAGAGAATGACGAACGCGAACGCGGCGATCGCGCCACATCCCGCGGCCAGGCCGTCCAGCCCGTCGGTCAGATTCACTGCGTTGGTCGATCCCGTGAGAACGAAGATCGAAAGCACGACGAATCCGACCCCGCCAAGCGGAAGAGCGATCGTCTTGAGCCCGGGAATCATCAGCGAGGACGCACTGGCCGTGTCAGCGCCGACGTACCACGTGGCCGCTCCGATAAATCCGCAAAGAATCAACTGCACGACGAGCTTCTTGCCCGTCGTCAGGCCCTGACGCGTCGAACGAATTTTCCCCTCGCGTGCCAGACGATGCGCGCGAAGTTTCATCCAGTCATCAGTCGCGCCGATCGCGCCCATCGATAGCACCGACGCAACCGCGATCCACGTGTAGGCGTTTCGAAGATCTGCGAGCAGCAAGACGGTCGTCGTGATCGCGGCGACGATGAGCAGGCCGCCCATCGTCGGCGTGCCGCGCTTTTGCGACATCGCCGCGTCCATGGTCGCGTCGTCGAAGCTCGGATTGTCGCCGATCTTCTGATGGCGCAGCCAGCGGATCGTCCGCGGTCCCATCGCCAGCACGATCGCGAACGACATCACCGCCGCGGCGATCGTTTGAAACGTAACGAACGTAAACACGCGCAAAAACCCAAGCCCGGCGGCTTCGAGCAAGTCCAGATATCGACTGACAAAAAAATCGATCATGGCGTTTGACGAAAAAGTTTCGTGTCCCTTGCAGGTCGACATCCGTGCCGACGCCTTTGGCTGTTGTGTACCGAAATTCTGCTTCAGATGCGAGACGGCCACACGTTCACCAACGCGGAATCGATCGTTGACGTAGTACTGAACCTTACCTAGCGCGCGGGTGACTCGCTCACAGCTCCACCGCTCGATCCGCCTGCGTACATGCGCGAATACACGTCAGGATGAAGCGTCATGCCCGTGCATAAAGTTTTTTCGAGTTCTGACGCCTCATTGATGTGCGTTCGGTTCGTCATTTTCTGTGGCACGATTCTTTTGCGAGCGATCACGAAAAAAAACATCGTCCGACACTTAGCTCTGACACTGTTCATATACGCGGCCTATTTAAACCGCCTTCTGCGCGGTTTTCACCCGATTCACCGCCCTCGACCACCATTTCGCACGCTTTGACCACCCATTTTCCGACGCTCGTTTTTGCCTTCCCCGGGCCCATCTACAGGCCGCCGCTCACGTTACGCCGCCATCACGCATCCAGGCCGGCTATAACTATGCACATTCGAGTTCGCTTTTGCTGTCGGCCGACTGTTTCAGGACCAGTTATCGTTATGCACTCCATTCGCACATGAGCGCATCGCCATCGGCGCGCAAACCCGAAGCGGAAAGTTTCAGAGAGAAACCGAACAAGTTTCTGGCAAGGCTTGAGATGGTGCGGCTCTATGCCCGAGGGATGAATTTGAGTAGCATTGACGGAATGTCTACCAGAGTATTGCCGCACCGCCGTTTTGTACCCGCCGATTTGAGTTTGTCTGATTGGAACGCGATCGCACCGGTCGCCGAGCGTTTGCAGGAACGCGAGATTCATTCCGCAGCAGAGCTCGAGGCGTGGCTGGCGGATTTTTCTGAACTGTGTGCGGCGGTCGATGAATACGGAAGCCGGGCGTACATCAACAAGAGTTGTCACACCGACGACCGTGCGATCGAAAAAATTTACCTGCAGTTCGTCGAAAACGTCGAGCCGCCGTTCAAGCCCGTCACGTTCGAGCTTCAGAAAAAGTTCCTCGCGTCGCCTTTTCTATCTGAGCTTAAGGGCCAGCGGTACGAGATGTTGATTCGCAATTGGAAGGCGGAAGTGGATTTGTTTCGATCGGAGAATGTCGGGCTTGAAACGAAGATCGCCCGGCTGGTGAATGAGTACGACAAGATGTGCGGCTCGATGATGATCGACTTCCGCGGAACCAGTTACACGCCGCCGCAGATGGCGCGGTTTCTGGAAGATCCCGACCGCACGACGCGTGAAGAGGCGTGGAAAGCATCGGCGAACCGCCGGCTCGTGGATCGCGTTGCGATGGACGAACTGTTTGACGAAATCCGCGCACTGCGAATCCAGATGGCGAAGAACGCAGGTCTCGACGACTTCCGCGCCTATGCGTTCAAGAGCAAACAGCGATTCGATTACACGCCCGAAGACTGCCTGAAATTCGCCGACGCTGTTGAGAAGTGCGTCGTGCCGCTCGTGAGAAAGCTCGCGAAGCAGCGAAAGGAAAGGCTCAATGTTGATGTGCTTCGGCCGTGGGATTTGGCGGTTGATCCGGACAATCGACCGGCCCTGAGTCCGTTTGATGCACGCGATATTCCCGGTTTCGTCAGCAAGACACGCCAGGTGTTCGAACGGCTATCGCCCGATTTGGCGCGTGATTTTGATCAGCTTAAAGAGCACGGCAATCTCGATCTCGAAAGCCGCGGCGGAAAGCAGCCGGGCGGATATCAGTCGTCACTGCACGAAAGCAAGCAGCCGTTCATTTTCATGAACGCGGCCGGGCTACATCGCGATGTCGAAACGCTTTTGCACGAAGGCGGGCACGCGTTCCACCTGCAATGGGCCGCCGCGGTCGAGCCGCTCATGTTTCTGCGTCACGCGCCGATGGAGTTCTGCGAAGTCGCGAGCATGAGCATGGAAATGCTCTCGATGGATCACCTGGATATTTTTTACGGCGAGGGCGAGGAATACACCCGCGCCCGCCGCAAGCAGCTCGAAGACGTGATCAAGTTCTTCCCGTGGATGAGCACCATCGATCTCTTCCAGCACTGGATTTACACCAATCCGGTCCACACAAAGCAGGAACGCACCGACCACTGGCTCTCGCTCATGAAGCGGTTCGGATCGGGCGATAGTTACGAGGGGATTGAAGAGATTCTGGAATGCCTCTGGCAGCGACAACTGCATCTGTTCCACTCGCCGTTTTATTACGTGGAGTACGGCATCGCCCAGCTCGGTGCGATGCAGATGTGGCTCAAAGCAACGACCGATCCGAAGCAGGCGCTGAGCCAATATCGCAAAGCCCTCACGCTCGGCGGAACGCGACCGTTGCCCGAGCTGTTCAAAACGGCGGGCCTGGTGTTTGATTTCAGCGAGAAGACGATCGCGCCGCTGATGAAGGCGATCGAGCAGGAACTCGAGAACATGCCGAATTGAT
>JBBQKP010000029.1:0-23623 GCA_038326995.1 Tepidisphaerales bacterium | reverse complement strand
GCTCTTTGAAGAAACCGATCGCCGCTAGATTGCGAACGATGACCGCGTCGGGCTTGCAGAGCAGGATCTCTTTGAGCCAACTTTCCTCGCCCGGCTTGATGATCCGCATGGTCGCGACGGCGACCGGCACGCCCGCATCACTGCAAAGCTGAACGGCCGCGGGGTATCGACGAACATCCTCAAAATCGACGTAAATCGTTGAAATACTGTCCTTATGTTCTATCAATGCCTTGATCTGATCCATCGTTCGCGCCAGCACATGAAGCCGGGGATGTTCTAGTTCTGCCGTGGCGTTTTTCTGTTGCCTCAATGAAGCGACCGCGTCGAGATTGGCAACTTCGCGAATCGATCTCTTGTGGCGTGCGTCGTTGAGTTTGATGACCACATCTCGGCGAAGCTGGTCGATGATCTTGTTGCCGAGCATCGCCTGACCGTCGGTGTCGAGCGTGACTCGTACGAGTTCGAATGGCGTGTCCTTGAGCTTGTCGAATTGTCGTAGCGCGTGTTCCTGCGTGATGGGAAATCGCTCGGCCGGGTCGAGCGGCGCGTCGCCGACGACTTCAATTTCCACGCCGTCGGCAGTCGCTTTGATGCGTGGCATTTGCCCGGCATGCGCGTAGACGAATAGTTCGAGCTCGACGCGATGTACGACACGATCACGGGCCCAGCTTTGTTCGAGCCGCTTGTTCATTTGCGGGTCGTCGGTTTTCCAGACGAGTGAGTTGGGCGTGACTTCGTCGGGCCTGGCGTCGTTGTTGCCGAGTTCGATGGTGAGGCGTTGTTTGCGGTAATCGAGCTTGGTGTGATACACGCGCCCGCCGCGCTCGACTTGTTGTGGGTTTGCGTCGTCGAAGGCAACGCCGTCGCCGAAGACAATGCCGTCGCCGGGCCGCAGGATGTCGTCGGCCGCGGCGGGGTCGAGGTCGATCACGAAGGTTCGGAATGAGGTGTAGGCGAGTGTTCCGACGAGTCGGCCGCGATTGTTCTGGCTCCTGCGGGGCACGGGTTTCTGGTGATCCACGCCACTGCGAAATCCTTCAGAAAGCCCGCGAGAAAAAACCTGCTCGAGATCGGCACGCTGCTCGCGCGTGATGGTGAAGGAATTTCCCGCAGCGGCGGCGTCGATCGCCTGTCGGTAGGTCTGCGCGGTGGCCGCGACGTAGTTGGCGCTTTTGAATCGGCCTTCGATTTTGAAACTCACCACGTCCAGTTGCGTGAGTTGGTTGATCAGGTCATAGGCGGCCGGGTCTTGCGGACTCATGAGATGGGCGATGTCGCCCAGGTCGCGCTTCACAATGCCGACGGACTCGCCGGTGAGGTATTGGCCCGAGTTGGCAACGCTGAGTCCGCCGTGGATGAAGACTTCGAGCGGCATGTTCGTGGCGGCGGTGATTTTGCCGATGTCGGCAAGCGAAAGTTCGCGTGCGACGACGACGCGCGAGACGCCCAGCGTGCGTACGAAGTCGATGCCGCGAGGCTCGGTGAGACTCATCTGCGTCGAGCCGTGAATTTCCATCGTCGGCGAGATTTCGCGAATGAGTCTGACTACGCCCAGGTCTTGAACGATCAGCGCATCCACGCCCGCCTTTACGCACGCTGCGATGTACTTCGCGGCGTTCTCAAGCTCGCCTGAAAAGATCAGCACGTTGAACGTCACAAACCCGCGCACATTGTGGCGGTGAAGGTAGGTCATGACGTCGGGAAGTTCTTCGAGCGAAAAGTTATGAGCACGCCTTCTCGCGTTGAACGCATCCAAGCCGAAATAGACCGCGTCCGCGCCGTTGGCGACGGCGGATTTCAGCGCATCCCAGTCGCCTGCGGGGCAGAGCAGTTCGGGCGCGGGCTTCAAAGTGTTTACAGTGGTCGATATCGGGCTGGTGACGGCGTGCATCGCGAGAGTGTACGCGAAGTCGAGATTCGTTCTATCGTGGGGAGGAGTGTTCCCCGTGTAGCCGCCAGCTTGCTGGCGCTTGGAGTGCAAGGCGAATTTATCAAAGCCCCAGCAAGCTGGCGGCTACGCTTAGGAAATCAAAGCTTTTTTAATGGGTCGAACCACCGCTTCAAAGTGACGGGTACTTGAACCGCCGCTTACGCTTCGGACTCGTGTGAGACTGGGTGAGATTCGTCGCAGGCGCCTCGAGTTTGCGCGCCCGTGGTGAAGCGCCAAGGCGCGAATGGAACATCTGGCGGACCGCTAAATCTGGAACGAAAAGTTGTACTCAAAAGTGCACATTGCGCGTCGACATTGCGAGTGGTGTCGGCGTAACGTGAGTTGGGATCAGAAGATGGGCCGGTGAGTGAAAAATAGAACGTCGTCAAAAGGGTGGTAAATGGGTGCGAAACGCGGGTCAGGGAGTAAAAACCGGAGTAAATATGCGCAATCGGGTGGTGAAAACTGGCGTTGCTACACTCGATGAGTTGCCGACCGGTTGCCGACCGGTCTCGATTCGCGAAGATCGCGCCGCAAGCAGTAAAAATCAGAACCAGGAAATATCCGTGTCGACAAATATCACGAACATCGCGCCCGACAAGATTACGATTCCCGTTCACGCAGACGGGCATGACTATGACGTGCAAATCACGCGCATGGAATCGCTGGGCGGGCACGTGCGTGCGATGAGCGACTCGCCGCTGGTGGTGGTGATTACGAATCCGCAGCTCGTGGCGCACGTCGCTTCGCCCGCGATAGAGTCGCTGAAGGCGGCGGGGTTCAGGGTTGTGGTGGCGACGCTTGAGCCGGGCGAAGCGAATAAAAGTCTGGCGAGTGTCGGGTCGCTGTTCGATCAGATTTTTCCGCACAGGCCCGAGCGATCGACGGTGGTGGTGGCGATTGGCGGGGGCATTGTGACGGACGTCGCGGGTTTCGTGGCGGCGACAATGCTACGCGGCGTGCGACTGGTGTCGGTGCCGACGACTCTGCTGGCGATGGTCGATTCGTCGGTGGGCGGGAAGACGGGCGTGAACCACTCGACGGGAAAAAATCTCATCGGCAGTTTCCATCAGCCTGGCATGGTTCTGATCGACGTGCGGACGCTTCGCACATTGCCCGCGCGGGAAATCTCGGCCGGGCTTGCAGAGTGTGTGAAGCACGACTTGATTCGCGACGCCGAGCATTTCAGCAAGCTGCTGCCGATCCTAAGCGCGGTGCAGGTGCAGAGCGCTGATGTCCTGGAAGAGTTCATCGCGCACAACGTGCGGATCAAAGCGAAAGTCGTCGAGGAAGACCCGACCGAAGAAGGCGTGCGGGCGCATCTGAATCTGGGTCACACGTTCGGGCACGCGTACGAAACCGTCAGCAACTATGCCATGCTTCACGGCGAATGCGTGTCGCTGGGCATCATCAGTAGCGCGCATGTGTCTCGCGAACTGGGGCTGATTTCTTCGGATGAGGCGTCGCAGATGTCGCGAACGCTGCGTGCGTGCATGCTGCCGACGTCGGGGATGGCGTTTGATGTCGATCGCGTGATGGAAGTGATGCGGAACGATAAAAAGGTTCGACAGGGCAAGATTCGGCTGGTGTTGCTCGACGGCATCGGCAAGGCCGTCGTGCGTGACGATGTGAGTGATTCGCTCGTGCGAAGTGCGATCGAATCCATTCGATAAGCGAACGTGATGCGACAGGCGGTCAGTTCGAAATTCAATTTCATGGCGTCTTCAAAAATGCTCGACCTCGCGTATCTCCAGCTCTCGCTCGCCAAAGGCATCGGCCCGATTCTCGCGAGGCGCATCGTGATGGCGGCGAGCGATTCGGTGTACGTCGCGCTCGAGGCCGAGCCGGAAAATTTAGCCGAAGTTGAAGGGATCGGGACGGCGCGGGCACACACGCTTGTGCGTGCGATTCGCAGTGCGAAAGACGACGCCGACCGCGTGTATGAAAGGTGTCAGAAATTGGGCGTGAATGTGGTGGCGTTCGGCAATCCGCAGTATCCGTCGCTCTTGCGGATTGCGTCGGATTCGCCCGTGGTAATTTTCGTTCGCGGGCGATTTGAGCCGCGAGACTTGCACGCGATCGGGATTGTCGGCTCGCGAAAGTGTTCGATGTACGGGCTCGAGCAGGCGGAGAGATTCGGGCATCAGCTCGCCGAGAGCGGGGTGACGGTGATGAGCGGCGGCGCACGAGGCGTGGATACGAGCGCGCACAAAGGGGCGATCAAGACGAGCAACGGGCGCACGGTGGCGGTGCTGGGGTGCGGCGTGGATATTGCGTATCCGCCTGAGAATGCGGACTTATTCGCGCGGATTGTCGATGATGATCGCGGCGCGGTGGTGAGCGAGTTTCCGCCCGGCACGCCGCCCAGTGCAGAAAATTTTCCGCGACGCAATCGAATCATCTCGGGCCTTTCGCGCGGCGTCGTGGTGATCGAGGCGGACGTGCGGTCGGGCGCGCTGATCACCGCTCGCCAGTGCGTCGAGGACCACAATCGGCAAGTCTTTGCCGTGCCCGGGCGCGTCGACAACCCGACCAGTGCAGGGCCGCACAAGCTGATCCGCGAGGGTGCGACGCTGGTCACATGTGCGGCGGATATTCTGGAGGCGCTGACGCCTCTGCCCGATCTAAACCACGCGATTGACGCGCCGCTGGAGATTTATGGCGCGGTTCCGTATCCGAACAACGTCGTGGTGATTCATCCGAAATCCAAAGTTCCCGAGCCCGACCCCGCGGCCAGTCTGACGGGTGATCGCAGGACTGTGTACGAAGCGATCATGCTGGAATCGACCTCGCCGGACGATGTGGTGTCGCGAACGGGTCTTGAGGTGCAGGTGGTGATGCGAGAGTTGACGATGCTGTCGATGGTGGGATTGGTGAAGCGTGTGGCGGGGAATAGTTACGTGAGGAAGAAGTAAGAAGTAAGGAAACACTTCAACCGAATGCAGACACAATTAAAACAGCCGCGCACGTTAGTAAGCGGTTTCTGAGAATTGCAGTGAAGAGTCTAGAAAGCGGATGCGCGTCTGGCCCGTCCGGCAGGACATTGCGTAGCTTCACGAGTAGAAGGCTATTCAAGGAGATTCAGAAGAAGATGTCCTGCCGGACGGGCCGGAAACGCATCCAGGACGCCGCGTCTACGAGTCGTGAGGTGTGTTCGATGACTCTCAAGGGACATCAACGATTTTGAGTGATTCAGCAACGGGCTGAAGTGTCACGAAGTAAGAAGTGTATAAGGAGAAGCAACATGCAAAGAAGCAGCGCGGAAAAGCAGCACCTAAAAAGCAGCACACAAAAAGTAGCACCTAAAAAGCAGCACCCCGCGTGTCGGAGGGACGCGCGGGGTGCTGTGTTGATGGGTTTACAGCCGGATGGAAGGGGGCGAATTACTTCGCGTGCTTCCAGTATGCAGTGCGGCTGGTGGCGGTGACTTCGACCGGGTAGGACTTGTCGCCCGCCACTGCCATGACCTTGTCGCCCGATGCTTCGAAGCCAAGCTTTTCGCCCTTCTTCAAAGGAACGGTGACGACGGGGTTACCGCCGAAGAAGTAGTACAGCTGGTAGCTGCCATCCCTGGGTGCTTCGGTGGCGATGGGCGCGCCGCCCTTGTTATACTTGACCACGGTGCTGCCGGTGGCTGCGCCGCAGCCAATGAGGCTGGTGGTGAGGGAAACGCTCGCGAGAGCGACGATTGCGGTGAGAAGAATATTCTTCATGAACAGGCTCCTTTCGGGGTAAAATGGACTAATCCAACGGAGTTGTACTGTAATAAAAGAAAAACGCACGCACTCAAACAAGATATTAACATCGTGGTTTTCCTCATGGGTGTGGGCCGCGAAATGCGGGTCGGGTGGGTCGACGGACTTGGACAAGCAATCGGCCTACGCCAGTCGAAGCCGAACCACCATGACCGGCGGTATCTCAGGTCGCCGGGCCCAGCTGAACGGGCTGCGGAGGCGCGTGTCGGGGTCGAAGGCGGGTTCTTCGAGTCCGTCGACGACGAAGCCGCAAAGGAAGCATGCTTGCAGGATGTCCGACAGGCTTCGGTGGTAAAGCATGTGCGCCCGCGGCTGATCGAGCAGGCCTCGTGACCAGTGCGGCCAGGCGGTGAGGTAACGCTTGACGATGACCGAGAACTCCTGATTCGCGTCGCCTTGCCCGTGGTCCTGGACGGCCAACATCTGCGCTTCGTTTGTGTGAAAACTGGGATGCCCGATGGAGAAGACGAAAGGAGCGTGCGGTCGAATAACGGCGCGAACAGCACGGAGCAGCGGCTCGATCGTCGGCAAGTCCATCATCGCCATGGTGCAGACGACCTTGTCGAACACGCGACCCGCGGCGACCTCCACGATCGCGGCCTCGTCGGTGGCGTCGGCGACGTGATACTCGATGAGCTCACTACCGGGCTTTTCGCGAGAGAGTTCGATCATGCGGCTCGACCCATCGAACGCCACGACCTCCGCCCCCGTCGCCGCCAGCTTCCGCGCGTAATTGCCATTGCCGCAGCAGCAGTCGAGCACGCGCTGGCCCGGACGAACGTCGAGCAGTCGATCGGTGGCGGGAATCACCAGGTGCTTCTGGAAGTCGCTTCCCTCGCCCACCTGCTTATCCCAGTGGTCGGCGATCGCGTTCCAAATTTCCAGATCGGCATTGCTGTCGGACATGCCAATGGGGTACCAGAGTCGGGCAAAAAGACAAACCCGCCAGACGCTTCGTAAGACGTCTGGCTCGTCCGGTAGGACATTCTGGCTCGGGCTCGAAATGGATTCGTCCAAATGAGCCGCATGCGTAGTAAGCGGGTTCCTGGCAAATTCTTTATGAAGCAATCAATAGGACAAATGAACAACAGGAGAAACCCGATTACCCAAACCCGCGTAGTTCGTGCACGGTTCTCTTTGCAAAAAGGAATTCGCTCATCCCACTTCCGCGTCGATGAGTTCATCACGATCATGCGTCTTGATGGCGTAACGAAATCCGCTCATCAAACTCGCCGCGTGAGATCGACCGCTGGCATCCATAACGATGATGCCGACCTGATCGTCCGGCCCGAGCGTGTGAGAATCTCGGATGCGGCGAATGACGGTCAAAGCGGCATCGGAAGCGGTCATGCCTTGCCGCAAGAGTTCGACGGCGAGGAAGCTCGCGCACGTGCCCTGCACGAGTTCACCTCGACCCGTGCACACGGCCGCGCCCACGCCGGGCACGCAGTACAAGCCGCAGCCGGCAATCGGCGAATCGCCCACGCGGCCTGGCATTTTGAACGCGAGCCCGCTGGTCGTCACGGCGGCGGCGAGGTTGCCCGCGGCGTCGATCGCGATCAGCCCAATCGTGTCGTGATTCGCCTCGCCAATTTGATTGCGCCGCACGCCGATCTGGTCCTCAAGATTCGCCAGACGAATCGGCTCACTCGTTGCCTTCCACTGTTGATACGCTTGTCGCGCTTCACCCGTCAGCAGGTCATGAAGGGCATGGCCTTGCGCGCGTGCGAAGGCGAGCGCGCCAGCGCCGACGAGCAAGCGGTGGGGCGAATGCTCCATGACTTGCCGCGCGACAAGAATCGGGTGGCGAACATCGCTGATGCACGCGACGGCGCCGTGCGCATCGGGCGAGCGCATGACCGCGGCGTCGCACGTCACGCGGCCCGACGCGTCGGGATAGCCGCCCGTGCCGACGGTGTGATTCGTCAGATCGTCCTCGGCGTGCATCGCACCAATCACGGCGGCGTCGAGTGCGTCTCCCGATTTTTCCAACACCGGCCAAGCCGCGCGATTTGCGAACTGCCCGAACGACCAGGTGGAGACGATAATGCTATGGGCCTGAGGTTGCTGCATAAAGACGCTATCGAGGTTACCGCGGCACGGGTCCCGAGCGAAAGAATGCATTTGAAGCTGCGATGCCGACGGTTCGTGGGGTTCATAATCCACTTCGTGACAGTGTTGAAATGCGGGCCCGAGGCCCTGACGGAGCACGCGCGCAAATCGGGAAAAGTTGTGGTCAAAAGTGGTAATCAAAAGGTGTGAGGAAGTTTCCTTAGACGCGACGCGACGGGCCGTCGTCGTCACCTGTTCGTGTGCGAGCAAAATGCTGAACCGCACTTTTTTCCCCATCGAGATCAATCACACGAAAGAATGTGCCGAAATAAGACATGCAGGACATTCCATGCGGCGGCCCTTCTCGAAGAGGCCTCGCAAGAAACCGAATGTCCAACAGATAACCGTACCGACACAAACGAGACGCATGAACAGCATTAGCGAACAAATCGAACAGTTGTCGGCCTCCCTCATCTCGGCCGACGCTTCGGACCTCCAAATCCTTGCCGACGCCCACGCGCGGTTCGAGCAATTGGCGCAATGCGTCAAAGAGTCGGGCACATCATCTGAGGCGATGGTCGGATGTGTGGACCGCATGGCGGACTCGGCACGCACGATGCTGGAGCAACTGATTCTTATGGAGGTCGACGACACGGCCCAGCAGCTTTCGAAGGTGATGAAGACCCTCGCCGACTTGCAGCAACTCATGACCACCGGGGCATTGCCCGACGCGTTGGTTTCCACCGACACCGTTCAAAAGGCGTTTTCGGATTCACAGCCGAAGGTCGATGTCGCATCACACGAACAAAAGTCGCTCGCAAAAGTTTTTGCAGACGACGAGCTCGAACTGCTTCGCGAGTTTATCACCGAGAGCAGCGGGCATCTTGAGAGTGCCGAGCAGCAGATGCTCATTCTTGAGGAAGATCCGACCAACACCGAAGCGCTGAGCTGCCTGTTCCGCGCGTTCCACACGATTAAAGGGGTCGCGGGTTTTCTCGATCTGCAGCAGATTCAAGCGCTGGCGCACGTTACGGAAAGCCTTATGGACAAGGCGCGTAATGGTCAGCTTCAGTTGACGGGCACGGCCGGCGATTTGGTGATGCGGTCGATCGACATCGGTAAAGCATTGGTCGGCTGTCTGGACGTGGCGGCGTCGACGCGTTCGCCGCTTGCGGTGTTGTCGCAGGTCGATCCGCTCGTGGAAAAAATCGAGGGCTTCCTTGCGGGTAAACAGGGGGCGGCGGCGAGCGAAGCGACGTCGTTGCCCGCGTCGCTGGAAGTCATCAACGTTGTGAAAGATGCGCCCAAGTTAGAAATCAACAGCGAAGTTGCCGCCGCCGATCAGTCGGCCGGTAATGAAGCCAAGCCACAGGGCGACGGCACGGTGAAAGTGGCGACGGACCGTCTTGATCGACTCATCGACATGGTGGGCGAACTTGTGATTGCCAACAGCATGGTCGCCCAGGACCTGGGGCCCAGCTCGAAAGAAAACGTACGACTGTCTCGCCATCTGGGCCATCTCGGCAAGATCGTCCGCGAGCTGCAGGACCTGTCGATGTCGCTTCGCATGGTGCAGGTGCAGCAGGTCTTTACGAAGATGAAACGACTGGCTCGCGACACCAGCCGCAAGATGATGAAGGACGTCGAATTGATTCTATCGGGCTCGGAGACGGAGCTGGACCGCAATGTGGTCGAGGCATTGGCGGACCCGCTCATGCATATGGTTCGTAATTCGATAGACCATGGAATTGAAACACCCGATGTCCGCGTAAAGGCGGGCAAGAAATCGACGGGCAGGGTCGAACTTAAAGCCTTTCACAAGGGCGGGTCGATCAACATCGAGATCACCGACGATGGCAAGGGTTTGAACAAAGAGCGTATTTTGAAGAAGGCGATCGAAGCGGGAATTGTAGCGCCCGACGCGGTTCTTCCCGACAGCGAAATTTACAAGCTGATCTTCGCCGCGGGTTTGAGCACGGCCGACAAGGTGACTGATATTTCAGGTCGCGGCGTGGGCATGGATGTGGTGAAACAGAATATTGAGAAGCTCCGCGGCCGAGTTGATATCAGCTCGACGCCCGGAGTGGGAAGCATCTTCACGATCCGCCTGCCTCTCACCCTGGCGGTGATCGACGGGCTTGTGGTCAAAGTCGGCCAGCATAAATACATCGTTCCGATCAACTCGATCGAGCAGTCACTCCGGCCCACGCCCGACATGCTCTCGACGGTCAACGGGCGCGGCGAGCTCGTGAGTGTGCGCGGCGCTTTGCTGCCCTTGCTCCGGCTTCACGACCTCTTTGGAGTCGAGCCTACAACACAAGACCCGACGAAATCGCTCGTGGTCATTGTTCACGAAAACGATCGCAGGGCGTGCCTGCTCGTCGACGAACTGCTCGGACAGGAGCAGGTCGTCATCAAGAATCTTGGCGAAGGAATCGGCGACGTCCGCGGCATCAGCGGCGGGGCCGTCCTGGGTGACGGAAACGTCAGCCTCATCGTCGACGTGCCGGGCCTGTTCGACGTCTATTCCAACCAACTGACTTTCAACTGATCTATCCCATGAACACAACCACAAGAACAACACGCGGCGGAAAATACCTCACCTTTGCCCTTGGTAAAGAAGGGTACGGCCTGGAGATTCTAAAGGTGCGCGAAATCATCGGCATCATGGATATCACAGTCGTCCCGCGTGTGCCATCACACGTCAAAGGCGTCATCAACCTGCGCGGGCAGGTCATCAGTGTCATCGACTTGCGTAGCAAGTTCGCCATGCCCGAAGTCGATCGCACGGAAGAGACCTGCATCATCGTCGTCGAAACCAGTTGTACGAATGGTCGCAAGCGCAGCACCGGGCTCATCGTCGACAAGGTGAGCGAAGTGCTATCCATCACCGACGAAAACATAGAAGACGCGCCGGGCTTCGGCTCGTCGGTCGACACGCAGTTCATCCTCGGAATGGGCAAGATCGGCGCTGCCGTCAAAATTCTTCTCAATATCAGCAAAGTTCTCGGCGCGGACGACGAAGTTCCAGCAGCACTTGCTGCCTGATCACCTCGTCATTTGATCATTTGATCATTCGGTCATTCGGTCACGCAAATTCAAATACCAGTCAACTCAGTCCAATTGTTTTAAGGAATTTCCCATGAGTTTCACAATCGGTCGTCGTATGTTCGTCGGTTTCGCAAGCATCACCACCATCGCGCTGATTCTCGGCGCGGTTGGGCTTTATAAGGTCGACGCGCTCAACTCGCTCGCCGACCGTGTCACTCTCGACTCGCTGCCGGGCACCGCGCTGGCAGGTGAATTGGAGTCGCAGCTCATTCGTAATTACGCCGAACTGACGACGGCCGGCCTCTCCACCCATGAGGGCGAACTCGAAGCGATTGCGGCCAAACTCGCGAAGGGTGACCAGAAGCTGACAGGGTTGCTCGCAGACTATGAGAAGACGATCACCCAGCCGGACGACCGGGTGCTCTTTGATAAACTCGCTTCATTGCGTCCGGTATGGACCTCGTCGGTTCAGCGTGCTTTGGAATCGGCAAAGAACCCCGCACAGGGCAAGTCGTTCGAGAAAATTTTCGACTCGGAAGTCGTCCCAGCGTACACCGCGTTCGACGGGCAGGCAGGTCTGATTAGGCAGTGGAACATTGACGCCGGCTCTGAGGTCGGAACCGCCATTACCAACGCCGTCGAAGACGCACGCCTTTATCTGTTCGCCGGAATGGCCGCCGCGCTCGTGCTCTCTGTCGTGCTGACCTGGGTCATCTCCCGATCCGTCAACAAGGCCCTCTCGAAAATCGCGTCACAGCTTCAGGCCGGATCAGAACAGACGGCGTCCGCTTCGCAGCAGGTGTCTTCGAGCAGCCAGTCGCTGGCACAGGGCGCGAGCGAGCAGGCCGCGAGTCTTGAAGAGTCGTCGAGTGCGCTCGAAGAGATCAGCAGCATGACCAAGAAGAACGCCGACAGCGCGCAGCAGGCTGTGGCGCTGGCGGGCGAGGCGCAGACCGCCGCGACGCGTGGCAGCGAAGCGATGGGCCGCATGAGCAGCGCGATCAGCCAGATCGAAGAGAGCGCGAACGAGACGGCGAAGATCATCAAGGTCATCGACGAGATCGCGTTCCAGACGAACCTGCTCGCTCTCAACGCGGCGGTGGAAGCCGCTCGTGCGGGCGAAGCGGGCAAGGGATTTGCTGTGGTGGCGGAAGAAGTCCGCAACCTGGCGATGCGAAGCGCCGAGGCCGCGAAGAACACGAGCGGGCTGATCGAAGAGAGCGTAAACAACGCCAAGAGCGGCGTGTCGATCGCCAAGGAAGTCAGCGTCGCGCTCGATCAAATCGTCGGCGGTACGCAGAAGGTGAACGGCTTGATCAACGAGATCGCCGCGAGCAGTCGCGAGCAGAGCCAGGGCATCGAGCAGATCAATTCTTCGGTAAGCCAGATGGATCAGGTGACCCAGACGAACGCGGCCACGGCGGAAGAATCTGCGGCGGCGAGTGAAGAGCTCAGCGCCCAGGCCGAGGAACTGTCGACCTGCGTCCGCGAACTGTCGAAGCTCGTCGGGGGGGGCGGATCTGAATCGACGCCCGCAGAGACACCTCGTGCGACGTCCTCGCCGCGTGTCAAATCGTCCGCCGCCTCAAAGCCGCGTGTGTCCAAACCTAAATCAAAAACCAGCTTCAGTTCGAGTAAACCGTCGGCCAAGCAGATGATTCCGCTGGAAGCGGAAGTGTCGTCGACATCATCGGATGCACAAACGCCCGATGGTTTCAGTGAGTTCAACAAGGCCGCGTAGACGGCATTCGATTTATCCCAACTTCCCTTAACCCTTTTCGGTATCACTATCATGAAACTCTCTACTCGTCTGTTTATCGGTTTCGGTCTTTCTGTATCAATCACAGCTTCCATCGGTGGTTTTTCGATGTGGCAGAACGCGGCGATTGCGTCCAAGGCGTCGTCATTGACACAAGAGTACCTTCCGCAGGTATCGGATATGTCAAATGTTGTCGTCACGGTGAGCGATCTTAAACTCTCAGGACGGTCGTTTTCATTGTCAGGAAAGGACCACTATCTGAAGGAGGTACACAGTGGAATTGAAAAGTTGACCGCCGCGATCAAGAAAGCCGAAGATTTCGCCAAAGCCAACAACTTGGACGCGGCGACGAAGGAGGTCGCGAAGATCAACGAATTGAAGACGACGTACATCAACGTCCTGGTCGAGGTGATGAAGTTGGACGAGCAAAGGCAGAAGTCGCTTGGCATCTTCTCCGAAAACTTTCGCGTAGTTCTGGCGGCGTTTGACGAAGATGCCAAGGTCATAATCGAAAAAAGTAAGAGCGATGGGAAAGATGCGACGAAGTTCCTCGACGCCTTCGTAATTAATCGCGACGCCCGTGCCAAGTTTAATACGATCTTCCGCGAGACAGGACGTGCGCAGGTGGAGCGAGACACAAAAGTACTCGAACAGGTAATGGCAAGCCTGCCGGGGATCAGGTCGGGTCGCGATCAATCTGTCGCGGCAACCATTGCACTGTCGGTACCCACCGCGATTACGGGCAAGGCAGCCGCGTTCGATACGGCTCTTGCCGAGGTCGCTCAGCTGCAGGCCACGCTCACACGTCTGTGGTATGTCGTCGATAACGACGGCCCCCGTACCGGCGCGGCGTTCTCTAACGCGGTCGTTGGGATGATCCACTCAGGGCTCGACGCCAGCAAATCGGCAGCCGAAAGGACCAATGATGTCATCACGTCTACAACTCGATTGATCGGCATCGGCATCGGTCTTGCCGTCCTCTTCGGGGCCGGACTCGCTTGGTTCATCACCGGCGGCATCAACTCTGTCGTCCGCAGGATCGCGTCACAGCTTCAGGCCGGCTCAGAGCAGACGGCGTCTGCATCACAGCAGGTTTCGTCAAGCAGCCAGTCGCTGGCACAAGGTGCGAGCGAACAGGCCGCGAGCCTTGAAGAGACGTCGAGTGCTTTGGAAGAGATCAGCAGCATGACCAAGAAGAACGCCGACAGCGCTCAGCAGGCGGTGGCGCTGGCGGGCGAGGCGCA
The DNA here is from genome assembly GCA_038326995.1 of Tepidisphaerales bacterium. GTDB lineage: Bacteria > Planctomycetota > Phycisphaerae > Tepidisphaerales > Tepidisphaeraceae > JBBQKP01. The sequence goes on along the minus strand of JBBQKP010000029.1, from coordinate 9,832 downwards.
GACGACTGCGACGCGAGGCAGTGAAGCGATGGGCCGAATGAGCAGCGCGATCAGCCAGATCGAAGAGAGCGCGAATAAGACGGCGAAGATCATCAAGGTGATCGACGAGATCGCGTTCCAGACGAACTTGCTCGCACTCAACGCGGCGGTCGAGGCCGCTCGTGCGGGTGAAGCGGGCAAGGGCTTTGCGGTGGTGGCAGAAGAAGTGCGCAACCTGGCGATGCGAAGTGCAGAGGCCGCGAAGAACACGAGCGGGCTCATTGAAGAGAGCGTGAACAACGCCAAGAGCGGCGTGTCGATCGCGAAGGAAGTAAGCATCGCGCTGGGCGAGATCGTGGGCGGTTCGCAGAAGGTGAACGGTTTGATCAACGAGATCGCCGCGAGCAGCCGCGAGCAGAGCCAGGGCATCGAGCAGATCAATACGTCAGTGAGCCAGATGGATCAGGTGACACAGACGAACGCTGCGAATGCGGAAGAATCTGCGGCGGCGAGTGAAGAGCTCAGCGCCCAGGCCGAGGAACTTTCGACCTGCGTCCGCGAGCTGTCGAAGCTCGTGGGTGGCGACACGACCGATGATCAGCATCAGTCGTCTCAGACTTACAAGCCCTCGGCGCGCAAGTCGGCGCCCGCACCGGTCGCACGCAAGACCAGCAAGCTGAAGAGCAAAGCCAAAACGATGATCCCGCTTGAAGAGGAGTCCAGCGCGTCGAATGAAACGCCTGGCGACTTCGGCGAGTTCAACAAGGCGGCCTGAGCGTCGAACATGAGGTTCGAGCGTCGAGCGTAAGCAATCGGATCGAACATCGAACGTAACCTGGTGGAGCCGGCGATAAGCCGGTTCCACCACTTTTAGACGGACACCCACTTATGGCTGACACAAATACAACACAGCAAGAGCAGGACATCAGCGATCGTGACTTTCGGCGACTCGCCACTGCGGTGTACGACCACTGCGGAATCACGATGGGCGAGAACAAGCGCGACCTGGCAAGGTCTCGCCTGGCCAAGCGACTGCGTGTCACCGGGTGCGAGACCTACGGCGATTACCTGGACCGCGTGCTGAGTGATCCCGGTTCCGACGAGTTCGGCGAGATGATCGACGTACTCTCGACCAACCTCACGAGCTTTTTTCGCGAGAACGATCACTTCGAGTACCTGGCACAGACGCATCTGCCCAGCGTGGTGAAGAATCGAACGAAGGACGGCACGAAGCGCATTCGCGGATGGAGTGCCGGCTGCAGCAGCGGCGAGGAGCCTTACACGCTGTCGATTGTTCTCAGGGAAACATTGCCCGGCCTGGGCGCGGATCGCGGGTGGGATGTGAAACTTCTTGCGACGGACATCAGCACGCGCGTACTGAAAAAAGCGCAAGCGGGCGTTTACGATCTGGAGCGGGTCAAGACGGTTTCGCCGCAGCTAAAGGGAAAATATTTCGAACCTCGCGTGCGAGATGGGGAAAAGTGCGTTGCGGTGAGTTCGACGCTTCGGTCGATGATCGTGTTCAATCACTTGAACCTGATGCAGCAGTGGCCGTTCAGCGGGCCGTTTGATTTCATATTTTGCCGCAATGTGATGATCTATTTTGATAAGCAGACGCAGGAAAAGCTGGTGGAGCGGTATTTTCAGATTCTCGCACCCGGCGGGATTTTGTTCACGGGCCACAGCGAATCTTTGACTGGCGTGAAGCATAGGTTCGGTTTCGTAAAACCGACGATTTACCAAAAGCAGTAGGTCAGATAAGTCGAAAATAGAAGGACAGGCAGGAGCAGTGGCGGCCCCAGAGAAATAACATGCAGTATACGGTTTCCATTTCGGACGCGAAGGTTGTTAACGGCGCATCAGACGTGCTGGTGACGTACTCGCTCGGATCGTGCATCGGCGTTGCGGTGTGGGACCCTCAGGCTCTTTGCGCGGGCCTGCTCCACTTTCAACTGCCCACAAGCACGCTCGACGCGCAGCGAGCGAAGTCGAAGCCCCTGATGTTCGGCGACACGGGACTGGCGTGGCTGGTCAGCGAAATGGAGAGGCACGGCGCGAGCCGCAAGCGGATGAAGGTCAAGCTCGCGGGCGGGGCAAAAATGTTCGAGGACAGCGCGACCTTCGACATTGGAAAGCGAAATCACGCTTCAATTCGCAAGGCACTCTGGCAATACGGTCTCTTCGTCAGTGCGGAAGAGGTGGGCGGGAATGTCCCGCGAACCGTTTATCAAAACGTCGCAGACGGCAGGACCCTCCTGAAACGCGGCGGCGAAACCGTGGAACTCTAATTTCAATGCCCGATTCATCCGATCTAGTTGATAGACAGCGTCTTTGTATCTGAGGATCACATTACTATGTCCACACCACGCGACCCCGCCATCAGTTATTCGATCCTGATTGTCGATGATTCAGCCCTGACCCGGTCGGTCATTAAGCGCACGATCAACATGGCGGGTATTGTTGCCGCGCCGATTTTCGAAGCCGGCGACGGCAAGGCGGCGGTGGAGCTGCTGAAGCACGAGAAGATTGATCTGGTTCTGATGGACCTGAACATGCCGATCATGGGCGGTTTGGAAGCGACTCGCCGGATTCGCGACGAGCCGGAAATGAAGAATGTAAACATTGTGATCGTGAGTTCTGAATCGACTGCGGGCCGGATCGATCAGTTGAAGCAGCAGGGCGTTCAGGGGTATATCAAAAAACCTTTCACACCCGAGCAGATTAAGTGCACGATCGAGAAACTCCTGGGAGGCAATAACAATGTCTAACCCCCAGACTTCTGCCCCGGTGGATTGTTCAGACGACGCCCGGGTGGCGTTGTTGCTGCAGGAAACTGTGGTGACGGCGATGGAAACAATGGCGTTTTTCTGCACCGAACCTGCGGGCAGTTCTGCGTTATCGCCTGAGGAAGCAGTGCGCGTATCGATGAGCTTTTCGGGTTCGGTGAGCGGGACGGTCGAGCTCGTGGCCGGCAAGTTTTTTGGAAATCGCATGGCGAGTAACGCACTGGGCTGCGGCCCGACAGACGAAGAAGCTTGCTCACAAAGTGCCGACTCGATACGCGAGCTGCTGAACGTCGTGGTCGGAATGATGATGCCGCAACTTGCGCAGCACGAGGGAGAGCTGTTCTCACTTTCGTTGCCGATCGAAAAACCATTCGAAGAGTCTGAGTGGGAGGAGTTTGTCCAATCGGCGACTGTTGCGATTCTGGATGCCGAGGGCGAGACGATCGCGCTTCGCTTGATCAGGGCGTGATTGCTCGAGCGATGTAAGGGAATAAGCACAGCCAAGTAAGGTCGGTAGAAGCTTAAAGAAGAAATCAGGAGCCGTCATGTTGCCGATCAACAAACCTCAAACCGGGCCGATCAAAGTTCTTATTGTGGATGACTCCGCGGTCGTGCGGCAAATTTTGTCGCGTGATCTGGCGAAGGATCCTGCGATCAAGATCGTCGGGACGGCAGCCGACCCGTTTATCGCGCGCGACAAGATTCCCGAACTCGACCCGGACGTGATCACGCTCGATGTGGAAATGCCGCGAATGGACGGCATCACGTTTTTGCGTGCACTGATGAAGCATCATCCCAAGCGGGTGATCGTGCTCAGCTCACTCACGCCGCAAGGCTCGCGAACGGCGCTGGACGCACTCGATGCGGGCGCGGTCGATGTCATGAGCAAGCCCGACGGCATGTACTCGATCGAGAACGTTGCGGCGGAGCTTGGTCGCAAGATCAAGGCGGCGATGAAGGCGACGCCGCGCGTACGCGTGGAATCGATCGCGGGGCAAAAAGCGGCGCCGATCACGACGCACGCGATGAGCGAAACGACGCACAAGATATTCGCGATCGGCGCGAGCACGGGCGGAGTTCAGGCGCTGACAGAAGTCATCACGCGATTTCCTGCAAACGCGCCCGGAACGGTCATCGTGCAGCACATGCCGGGTAAATTCACCGCGAGCTTCGCAGAACGTTTGAATAAGGAATCGCACGTCGAAGTGAAAGAAGCCAGGCAGGGCGACCGCGTCATTCCGGGCCGGGTGCTGATTGCGCCGGGCGATTTCCACATGATTCTTCGGCGTAGCGGCGCGGAATTTTACGTCGACATCGTGACCGGTCCGGAAGTCCATCACCAAAGGCCCGCGGTGGAGGTGCTGTTCAACTCGGTCGCGAAGTATGCGGGGGCGAACGCGGTGGGCGCGATCTTGACGGGCATGGGTGCTGACGGCGCTGTAGGACTGTTGAATATGAGGAAGGCCGGGGCGCGAACGGTGGCACAAGACCAGGCGTCGTGCGTGGTATTCGGAATGCCGATGGAGGCGATCAAACTCGGCGCGGCGGAGCAGATTGTTCCGCTAGACCGCGTCGCCGACACGATGCTTCGCATGGCTGGCTCACCGGCGGCAAGGAAATCGGCGTGAAGTTGCGGGTAGGAAGGCTCGGTGGGAAGGCAGTTGCAGTGATCCCTGCTATGTGTGCATTGAATAATCGAGTTTCGAGGTTGATCTGTGTGCCCACATGCAACAACGCAACAAGTCAACGTAGGTGATTGAAGGCGCTCACACCGCCTTTTCGAGCCGGTCGACGACGCGTTCGAGGCGCTTTTGTAACGCGGGTTCGAGTCGTTGACCGCCGTAGCGAATCTTATAATAGATTTCGGTCAGCCGATTGACGGCCGAATACGAATCCGCCGGAAGCTGTGACAACTGTCTTGCGAATTCTCGGGGCGTGAGATGTGCCGCTCTGACGGCCCCGCGTGACTCGAGCAGACCGATCAACTTGTCGTAGAAGCCCAGCTGCCTGGCGAGTTGAAGTTCGAGGTCTGCGTCGAGGCCTTCCAGCCCGATTCGTTTTGCGCGGCGTTTGAGTCGGGCCCGTTGCACGATGAAGACCCCGATCGCGACCATCGCACCCAGCAGCATCATCGATACCAAGGCCATGATGATCATCGACGTAAGGGAGTAGATCCAGCCGTTGGAATCTGGCTGTCCGTCGTCTCTGTTTCGTTTGAAGTAATCCGCGAGCTTGCCGCTGGTTGTTACGGCCGTCTGGTCCATGGTCGTGCCGAGCTTTTCGATCAGGTTCGTTCGGCTGCCCTGGTCGTAGGCGATGACGTTGTTGGCCCATGTAAACTGGAGAAAATCCAGCGCGTGCTTTACGCGATTCCACACGCCGTCTTTTCTTCCAATCGCCGCATCAACTTCGTCGCCACTCGTGGGGTCGAACGTCGTCCATCCTTCGGGCGTCAAAACTTCAACCCACGCGTGGGCGTGGCTTTGCCTGGCGATGAAATACCCGGCACCCGGGAGCGAGTTGTATTCGTTGGTCCTGAAGCCTGAGACATAGCGCGCGGGCATTTGAAGAGATTGACACATCAGCGTCATGGCACTGGCGAAATACATGCAGTGGCCCTGCTTGAAATCGAACAGGAAGCCGGCCATCGGGTCGCCGTTGTCGTCGACTTTGCGGGCGCTGGTAATATCAAGGGAGTATTTGAAATTCTGCTGCAGATATGTTTCGAAATTCGCTGCGATCTTTCTGTTGACCTCCGTAAATTGCCCGCGCCGAAGTTTATCCACCAAAGGCGTGCCGTCGGTGTCGAGGCCCGACACCTTCGGGTCTCTCGCCAGCGACTGAATCCGCGGATCGACCTTGCTGATGGAATAAGAGCTTCGAGTTCGGCTCGGCGGGGAAATCCCTGTGGAGACGGCCTGGTATTTCATCGGTTGAACGATGGGCTGCAGCATTTTTACCGATTGGTCCGTCATTGAAAACGAGAGAGCGAGGTCGCGCTGGGGCACGAGGGAGGTCAGTCCTGGCATCGCAAAAAGCGTGGGTTCGCCCGTGGGCTGAAGCATGATTTCCTGCACGTATCGCGGGAGATTTGTCGCATCCGCGCTGCCCCTGAACTCGAGTGCTTCGCCGGTTCGTACGCGTCGTTCTTCATTGGAGAACAGTCGGTTCGGCTTGCCCCACTGCCAGCGTGAAGCACTGTTCGCGTCGCTGTCATAAAAATCGACTGTTGAACCTCGGAGATAAATCTCGCCGGTCCGAATCGGGACGCCGTCTCTGGTGACCCAGACATGCGCGACGACGGCTTCGTTCTGCCCAATTGGGCTGGAGCGTTGAAAGTCGACTTCCTCGCTATATCCGGTCTCGGCCGCCGCGGGCGGTTTGAACTGCAGACCGAGCATTCCCGCGCCCGCGCCGCGCGGGAAAAACAGGAACACCAGGATGCCAAGCGTCACCGCATAAACGCTGACGATCGCGGTGAGCTTTCTCATGCTCGAGGGCAGTGAACGCTGGTCTTGCCTCAGCGTCATTGGGTTGGCCATCCGTGTGTTCAGACCCATGAGGTTCTTTGCGTGCTCGGTCTCGACTTTCAGGTGAAACAGCAGGCAGCAATACAGCGCTAGAAACATGTACGCGATGAAGACGATCGCGAACATCAGGCTCGACGTGTTGATGATCGAAGCGACCATCAGCAATAGCGACAGCACCAGCAACTGCGCATAGTCACGATTGGCGCGTTGTTCGAAGAGCTTGATGATCTGCAGCGCAAGCAGGAACTCGCAGATCAGCAGAATGGGCGTGGAAGCCCCGAGTCGGCTGAAGATGAGCAGCGCGACAAGGATCGTCAGCACGCTCGCGAGCCAGCGCGGCATCGGCCTGAAGCGGCCCGTCTTCACCAGCCAACCGTTCAATATCGTCATCCCGCCCGCCAGCAACATCGCCACTGGCGACTCCGCCGCGATCGTGAATCCCAGAATGCCCAGCAGCACCAGCAGATACATGGCGGTGCGAAATTGTTTGATGTCGTACATGCGGCGAAGTCTGTTGAGTTGAGAACGGGTCGAGATCTCTTAATTCACGCGCGGAGCTTTGCTGATTCACGCGCAGTCACACGAAGTCATATGGCGTCACACGGCTTCACACGGCGTCACACGACGGGTTTCACTGCCGCGAAATCGATGCCTTCATCGAACGTGAACCACGCGTGTTCCTGCTCGGAATCGGTCGCGATCGTGAACACACTGCCCTTGCCCGCGCGCTGGCCCGCGCCGCTTGTCTGGTCTGATGTTCCATTGTAAGTAGCCGTGCAGATGACGATGGAAGTGCCCTGATCCGCGATGGTGGAGGCGTGGTTGCGAAGCGACTCCCGGTCTGCGGTGGTGTTCGTGTGCGGCAACTTCCCCAGCAGCGTCATCAGTTCACGCTCGTGCCGTTTGCCACGCGAAATATGAACCGAATACGGCCGCTCGTCGCACGCGACGAGCCCGACGGCTAACCCTGATTCGAGCGCGGACTGAATGAGCGACGCGGCCACGGCGATAGTCCGCTCGATTCGCGCGGTGGTTGATACGTCCGACGCAGCATGGCCTTGCGGACCCGTGTAGTTATCCACGATGACGATCAGCCGCGGCGGCGCGACGTGCGTGAGTTCCCGCACGACGAGCTTGCCCGTGTGTGCGGACCGCTTCCAGTAAATTCGGCGAGGATTCTCGCCGTGGCGATAGTCACGCAGGCCGTAAAATTCGTCTTCGCCTCCGACGCGCGGCCGCAAGTTCGTGCCGTAACTTTCCGCACTCTTGAACATCTTCAGAAGGCCCGGCGCGACACGTGCTATCGGTGGAAACGCCAGAAGCGTCTCGGCCTGTCTTCGCGCAACTGCACGCTTGATGAAGCCGAACGGAAAGCTCGTCGAAATCTGATACCGATCAAATCGATGCAGTCCGCGTCGAAGCGGCGTGAACTCGCCCGCAATCGTCGCGGTCATCAACGGCGCGACGTGCAGCAAATATCCCATCGGCTGGCGATCAAACCCTGAAGCGGCATCAAGCTCGCTAATCGTCACCGACAAGCTCGGCCAGAATCGCTTGGGGTTCTTCACCAAATACTCGAGCAATAAAGGCCTGCCCACGATCGCCTCGTCGGGCATGAGTCGTTTGACTTCCAGCTTTCGCAATACCCACTTCGAGATCGAGCCGCTGACAACAAGAATGCCGATCATCAATCCGAACACGCCAAACAGCAGCGACGCCTGACTGTTCGCCGCCGCAAGCCCCATGAACATCATCATGCTGACAAACACCAGGCCCGTCAGCGAGACGTCGAACCCGTGACGCGGCTGAACGCCCTTCCTCGGCTTGACGGGCGATGATGCGGGTTTGATTGCAGTGACCTTGCCCGCAGTAGCCTTGCCCGCAGTGACCTTTGCCGTAGTGACCTTTGCCGTCGAAGTGGTCGACACCGCGCTGGAGGAAGGTTTGTCGATCGCCTTGGGCATTGGCAGATTGTAGCATCATCGATCTCACAAGCCGACAAACCGCCAAACCAGTTGCCCGTCAATCGCTAGCGAGTCGCGTCGCACGGGTTTTCGTAGCACGCGCGTCGCACGTTCGTCGCACGAGCTTTGCGTGGCACAGCTGACCTCAGCAGTTTTGCAAAGTCCGCGGCTGCGTTATCGTGCCGGATATGCCCGACCAGACTCTCATCATGCTCGTTACGGAAGTTCGCAACAAAACGCTGAAGCTCATCGAACGGCTTTCGCACGACGATGCGATGGGCGTCGCGCCGGGCATGCAGAACTCAATTCTGTATCACGCCGGCCACGGCGTGGCGGTGCAGGAATTCCTCGGCGTCGCGCGGATCGAAAAGCGCGAGCCCAAATTGCCCGCGGGTTTCGAGGCCTTCATGTGGAAGACCGAGCCGGGGAAAACCGTCACCTGGCCGAGCATCGATGTCGTGCGCCATGAACTGACGTCTCAGCGCGATAAGCTCAAATCACTTCTCGAAGCGATGAACGAATCGGAGTCCGCATCACGGCTCGATGAAATCGTCAACCCCGAGCGCGGCACGACGCTTCGATACTCCATCCTGCACGGCCTGCACGACGAGGCGAACCATCAAGGCGAAATCTGGCTCATCCGCAAACTGCTCGGCCTCGGGTCGTGATGAGGACGAGGAGAGATAATGCTATTCGTGCCAATCTCCCCTTCGTGAACGATTCTCAAAACGGATGTTCCCCGCGTGCAAATCCATCAGGATATACCCCGTCGCCCGGGCGAACGCGTCGGCAACATCCAGCGCATCCTGCCACTTGTCGTCGAACTTCTCTTTCACCCGTTCAACGTGTTCGGCCCAGACCTCATCCTCGTCAAAGCCCAGCCACGCATACTCGTACTCGGTCTTGGCGGCGGCAAAATCAAGAACAAACGGCGGCCGCACGATCGTCATCTCAATCGCCAGAAGTTCGTCGTCGAAGCGAAGGAGTGTCGGCACTTCGTGTCCCGCCACTTTCTGGATTCCCCGTTCGAGCAGAACTTGATACACTTCGATTTCGCGTGCGTAACGCGATCGGTCGGTGAAAAACTTGACGGCCGACGGGCGACTTGTCATGAGAACGGACCCGTCTATTCCGCCGCCCAGCGGAGCTACGAAAACGCATGAATAGCGATTCGCGAACGTCGCAACAGTTGGAGGAAGTGCCATGGCAAACCCATTGAACCAAACAGGCTTTAGCGCTGCCGTTTCTTTGTACCTTCACGTTTATGGAAAGTCATTGCCCGCAAGCCAGGTCGGGTCGGATTTCCTATTACTCGAATCCCCCATTCCCCTCACCCCCGGCCCCGCGGTCGTCGAGGTGATCATCGACGGCCGAAGCTTTCAGTCGCCCACGCAACTCCTCTTTGCCGACCCATCGACCGGCCGCGTGATCCTCTCGGCCATGAACCTCACGCCGACACTAACGCCGACAGATGCGCCGACGGATACACCGACAGACACGCCATTGATTGTTGCGAACGATCTCCCCGATCGCGTGACCGCGTGATAGTCGGCGCGTGATGTATTTCGGCAGT